>JAVROZ010000245.1:0-3577 GCA_032162485.1 Mycobacterium sp. | reverse complement strand
CCTGTCCGATCTCGCCCCACACCGTCTTGGCCAGGCTTGCCGACCCGAGCGCGTCACCACCGTGCAACGTGGCCGAAATGGCTCGTTGGCAAAGCACTTCGAGATACTTGATGCGAACGGCGATCTCACCCAGGCGTCGCAGGATCACTGGGTCGTCCAGCGCGTCGCCGCCGTCGATCTCGGCGAAGTCGGCGGCCAGTTCTTCCAAACGCACCTCCAACTCGGCGTACAACCGAGCCGCTCCGGCCCGCTCGTGACTCAACGTCGTGGTGGCAACCTGCCAGCCCGCATTGAGCGGACCGAGCAACGCATCCGCCGGTACCCGCACGTCGTGAAAGAACACCTCGGCGAAATCGGTGTCGCCGTTGAGCGTCACGAGTGGCCGTGTCTCGATACCGGGCAGGGTCATGTCCACGATCAAGCAGGAGATGCCCTGGTGTTTCGGTGCGTCGGGATCGGTGCGGACATACAACTGGCACCACTTCGCCTTATGGCCCAGCGAGGTCCAGATCTTTTGGCCGCTGACGACGAAGTGGTCCCCATCACGCACCGCTTTGGTGCGCAGGGCGGCCAGATCGGACCCGGCTTCCGGCTCCGACATGCCTTGGCACCAGATATCGTCGGCGCGCATCATGCGGGGTAGCAGCGTCTTCTTCTGATTCTCGGTCCCGTACTGCATGATCGCTGGCGCAATGTTGTTCATGCCGATGACATTGAGCGGCAATGGCGCCCGGGCTCGCGTGGTTTCCTCGGTGTAGACCAGCTGTTCGAGAACCGTCGCGCCGCGGCCGCCGTACTCGCGTGACCAGGAGACGGCGGCCCAGCCCGCGTCGGCCATGTTCGCGTTCCATGCGCGGAGCTTTTCGAATGCCGCATCATCGCGGCCGGACGGTCGGCGGGCGGCAATCAGTTCGTCGGTCAGATTCTTCGACAGCCAGGCGCGCAGCTCGTCGCGGAACTGTTCAACTTCCGCTGGGTAGGAGAAATCCACGTTGCCTATTCGACCTCATCCGATTGCCTGCAGCCAAGCCCGAACTTTACACGTGGGAACAGATGTTTGGTCAATGCTCGCTACCAGCGGGCACGTCAACGCTCATGTGACGTCCGATCAGGCCGATCTGATTGACTGCGGTGGTACCGGACTTTACGGTGGAACAGATATTTGGTCATGAGTTGTGTCGTGGTTCGGGGGTGCAGCGTGGCCGACGTAGACGCACCCAACGCCCTGTTGCAGGCCCTCGGCATGCTCGCTTCTGCACTCGCGGGCCAACCGGTCGCGGTTGCCCAACTGCAACCGGGTGATCCTGCCTGGACGGACGGTCAGACCGTGTACATCGATGCCGACGCGGGAGCCCGCACGAGACTCGAGACCCTTGCCGTGCAGGCGTCCTTGATCGCGGCCGGCAGCCTGGATCCCGACGTCGTGCGTTCACTGGTCCGCCACCCGAAGGTGGCCAAGCGCTATCTGGCGGTTGAGGCGCACCGCGCACTGGTCGTCAACGCCGGCCTGCTACCGCGCACCCTGGCGTCATTGGGTAACCGCGACATCGCGAGTCGCAGTGATTCGCCTATTGATTCACTACGAATTGCCCAAGGTCGCGACGCCGTCGACGACCCGGCGCCGGAGTTCGGTGTGATTCGCGCGGCGAAGGTGCTGGCCGCCGGCTCCAAGGCGGCCAAGCAAGAAGATGAGGCGAATCCGCAACACGTCCCGCGGAGCCAAGGCAAGCGGGAGCTCGAGGAACTCGATGACGGCGAGGTCGACGATTCCGACGATCCCGATCTGTTCACCAGCCCGGTTGGCGGTGGCGGCTTCATGGGCAAGTGGCTGAAGAAGATGCTGTCGTCGGCGCGGAAGACCGGTAGCGGCGGCGGCCCGCCCGGCGCCGATAGCCCGACGCATCGCACCAACGGCGCGAACCGCGGCGTGCATGCCGTGTCGTCGCTGGCTGCGACATCGAGCGAAGACGTCGGTGATGGGAAGGACCCAACCTCCGACGGCGTGAAGTATCCGGAATGGGACGTAGCGCGCAAGAGTTACCGCCCCCAGTGGTGCACCGTGCGCGAGGTCGAGCCGAAGATCCAGGCATCGGCGACCCCCGCAATCGAGACCGCGATCGGCGTGCGGCGCCCACTGTCACGGCTTGGCATGGGTCTGCACAGGCGCCACCGCCAGGCGCAAGGTGACGACATCGACATCGACGCCGCCGTGGAAGCCCGCGTCGAGTTGCGGGCGGGGTCGGCGCCGGACGAGGCGGTGTACCTCGACAGCCTCCGGCGCCGGCGCGACCTGTCGGTACTACTGCTGCTGGATATCTCGGGGTCGGCCGCGGAGCCCGGAACGATGGGGCGGACGGTGCACGAACAACAACGTGCCGCCGTCGCGAACCTCACCGTTGCACTGCACGACCTAGGCGACCGAGTCGCGCTGTACGCCTACTACTCTCAGGGCCGGCGCGCGGTGAGCATGGTGCCTGTCAAACGATTTGACGACCACCTCGACACGCGCGTGATGCGACGCCTGAACAGTCTGGAGCCCGGTGCTTACTCGCGTCTCGGTGCGGCAATCCGGCACGGCTCGGCGGTCTTGGAGGCCCGCGGCGGTACCTCCCGTCGGCTCCTGGTGGTGCTGTCCGACGGGCTCGCCTACGACCACGGATACGAGCGGCCCTACGGTGCCGCCGACGCGCGCCGCGCACTGACCGAGGCCCGCCGCCGGGGCACCGGCTGCGTCTGCCTGACGATCGGCGCGGGAACCGATGTGCAGTCACTGCGCAGAGTATTCGGCAGCACCGCCCACGCGATCATTGCGCGCCCAGATCAACTCGCCGGTGTGATCGGACCACTCTTTCGGTCCGCGTTACGCTCGGCAGAGGTCCGCCAGAGGGTGTCCTGAAAACACCGCAGCATCCGAATTTCGTTCTGATGCCATGTCCCAGAATGCAGTTGGCACATCAGCATTGTGCGCCGGCCAGCTATTCAGCGGACTTGAAACAAAGATCTGTTCCGGTTAGGCTCCAATCAGCGCGATGGCAGAAGGGAAGCTATGGCCAACGAGTCCGGAATTGCCCACCGGAATGGCGCGGCCCCAGAGGTGGCGGAGAAGGTGCGGCCCTACTACACAGCGGTTGGCCGCGAAGAGGCCATCTTCAAGGCGGCGTACCGCCAGGGCCTGGCATTGGTTCTGAAGGGGCCCACCGGCTGCGGTAAGACTCGTTTCGTCGAGGCCATGGCCCACGACCTCGACCGCCCGCTGATCACTGTCGCCTGCCATGACGACCTCACCACGGCAGACCTGGTCGGTCGGTATCTCCTCAAGGGTGACGAGACGGTGTGGGTGGATGGCCCGCTGACCCACGCGGTCCGCGAAGGCGCGATCTGCTACCTGGACGAAGTGGTGGAGGCGCGCCAGGACACAACGGTGGTGTTGCATCCGCTCGCGGACCACCGGCGGCAACTGCCGATCGAGCGTCTCGGGGTGACGCTGGACGCCGCGCCCGGTTTCGGGCTCGTGGTCTCGTACAACCCGGGCTATCAGAGCGTGCTCAAGGATCTCAAGGATTCGACACGTCAACGC
>JAVROZ010000244.1:0-3365 GCA_032162485.1 Mycobacterium sp. | reverse complement strand
GCACACAGCGGCCATGGTTCAAACTCCTCAAGTCTGTTGCTGGGTTCCGGCGACACCACTGGCGTCGGTCGGCCCCTGGACCTTATGGAGCCGAACTAGCCGGAATAGCCCAGGCTAGCCCAGGCCCTCACAGGATACCGACTGTGGTCGGAACCACCAAAACGACCGGCCCCGCCGGGACGCGTCATGACCAGCGCTGTCGCAACCGCTGGTTAGGCTTTTGGACTGGCTCTCGTGCCGGCCGGCCGGCGGCTACGCTGGCCCGCAACCGGAGGCCCCAGGCAAGCGCAGCGGAGGAGGTGGGGTCAGCTTGGGAACGTCGGATCGTCTGCTGGACGGCCGGGCCCTACGGGACTGGGCGCACACGGTGGTGAGCGACCTGATCACTCACATCGACGAGATCAACCGGCTCAACGTGTTCCCCGTCGCCGATTCCGACACCGGGGCAAACATGCTGTTCACCATGCGTTCGGCGCTTGCCGAAGCCGATGCGGTGGTCGGAGCCGGTAATGACGACGTCGCCCGCGTCGCGAATGCGCTGTCGGCCGGCGCCCTCAATGGGGCCCGCGGCAACTCCGGTGTGATTCTGTCCCAGATCCTGCGTGGCATTGCCGACGTGACCGCGAAACCGGCGGCCGAATCCGGTGGCGTGCTGACCGCGATCGATGCCGCGACATTCGGGGCGGCGTTGTGGCGCGGCGTCGACCTGGTGGTCGCCTCGATGGGCGGCGAGGAAGTGCCGGGGACCATCGTCTCGGTGATGCGCGCGGCCGCCACCGCTGTCGAACAGTGTGCCGCCGCCGGCGAGACGCTGACCCGTGCGGTTACCGACGCCGGGGATGCGGCGGTGGTTGCGCTGGAGAAGACCACCGAGCAGCTCGACATTCTGGCTGACGCCGGCGTGGTGGACGCCGGGGGACGCGGATTGCTGGTCTTGCTGGATTCGTTGTGCTGGACGATCACGGGGAAGGCACCCGCCCGGTCGGTCTACGAACCGGCACCCCGGTCGGTGCCCGACGACGTGGCCGCCCGGCGCCCGGCCCCCCAATTCGAGGTGATGTACCTGCTGGCAGGTTGTGATGCCGAGGCGTCGGACACGCTGCGGGAACGGTTGGGGGAGCTGGGTGATTCGGTAGCGATCGCGGCCGCGCCGTCGCAGGCTTACTCGGTGCACGTGCACACCGACGACGCCGGCGCCGCCATCGAGGCGGGTTTGGCGGCCGGACGGCTCAGCCGGATCGTGGTTTCGGCGCTGAGCTCCGGCGGGGGCCTGCCTGCGGGCAGCTGGAGCCGCGAACGCGCGGTGTTGGCCGTCGTCGACGGTGACGGTGCCGAGGAGTTGTTCGCCGGAGAGGGTGCCGCTGTGCTCAGGCCCGATCCGGACGACCCGGATTCCGGTCCGGCGCCCGCCGTCGGGATCAGCGCCCACCAGTTGGTTCGCGCGGTGGTAGACACCGGGGCTGCTCAAGTAGTGGTGTTGCCCAACGGTTACCTGGCCGCCGAGGAGTTGGTGGCCGGCTGCACCGCCGCTACGGGCTGGGGTGTCGATGTGGTTCCGGTGCCGAGTGGCTCGATGATTCAGGGATTGGCAGCGCTGGCCGTGCACGACCCCGGTCGCCAGGCCGTCAACGACGGCTACACGATGGCGCGGGCCGCCGGTGCCGCCCGACACGGGTCGGTGCGCATCGCCACCGAGAACGCCTTGACTTGGGCCGGTGCCTGTCAGCCGGGCGATGGGCTGGGCATCGCCGGCGATGAGGTGCTGATCGTCGCCGACAATGTCGCCGCCGCGGCGATCGGCCTGCTCGACCTGCTCATGGCATCGGGCGGCGACTTGGTGACCGTGCTGACGGGGGCCGGTCTGGGCGGTGAGGACGCCGAGGCCATCGAAGATGTCCTGCAAAGACATATGCACGACCACCATCCGGGCAGCGAGCTGGTGGTTTACCGCACCGGTCACCGCGGTGACGTCCTCCTGATCGGAGTGGAGTAGTGGCGTCGCTGAGTGATCGGCTCGATCATGTCCTGGGCGCAAAGGCGGCCGGCCCGCTTGAGGACGTCTTCGGCATCCGGACGGTCGAGGACCTGCTTCGGCACTACCCACGCAGCTACGTGCAAGGGGCGGCGAGGATCGGTGTCGAGGGGGACCAGCCGGAGCCCGGAGTACACATCACACTCGTCGACGTCATCACTGACACGTCGACGTTCTCGATGAAGACAGGGAAGAAGGGGCTGCGCATCACGTTGGGCGCCGGGCGCAGCAAAGTGACCGCCACCTTTTTCAACGCGAAGTTCATCGCCAGGGGCCTCACCAAGGACACGAAAGTGATGCTGTCCGGGGAGGTCGGCTATTACAAGGGAACCATGCAGCTCACCCACCCGGCGTTTCTCATCCTGGATTCGCCGGACGGGAAGAACCGCGGCACCAGCTCGCTGCGAAATATTGCCGAAGCCTCCGAGGCCGTCAGCGGCGAAGTGGCGATGGGAGAGTTCGAGCGTCGGTTCTTCCCGATCTATCCGGCCAGCGCGAAGCTGCAGAGCTGGAACATCTTCAGTTGCGTGCGTCAGGTGCTCGACGTGCTCGACCCGGTGGACGATCCGTTGCCCACGGGTCTGCTGACCAAGCACGGCCTGGTCTCCGAAGACGAAGCCCTGCGCGCCATTCACCTGGCCGAGGACGAGTCCGAACGCGAGCTTGCCCGGCAGCGGCTGACCTTCGACGAAGCGGTTGGGCTGCAGTGGGCACTGGTTGGGCGCCGGCACAGCGAGCTGTCGGAATCGGGACCGGCTGCGCCGCCGCGCCCCGACGGCTTGGCAGCAGAACTGCTGCGGCAGTTGCCCTTCGAGCTCACAGACGGACAGCGCGAGGTGCTGGCCGTGTTGTCCGATGAACTGGCAACTACCCGACCAGTCAACCGTCTGCTGCAAGGTGAGGTCGGGTCGGGCAAGACGATCGTCGCCGTGCTGGCCATGCTGCAGATGGTCGATGCAGGCTATCAATGCGCACTGCTCGCTCCAACTGAAGTTCTTGCTGCGCAACATCTTTCATCGATAGTTGGGGTGCTGGGCAAGCTGGCCACGGGCGGTCAGCTGGGTGGAGCCGACTGCGCTACCCAGGTGGGGTTGCTCACCGGGTCGATGACAGCGGCGCGGAAGAAACAGGTCCGGGCCGAAATTGCGGGCGGCCAGGCGGGCATCGTAATCGGCACCCACGCGCTGCTGCAGGACGCGGTGGAATTCCACAAGCTGGGCATGGTGGTGGTAGACGAGCAACACCGGTTTGGCGTTGAGCAGCGAGATCGACTGCGCGCCAAGGCCCCTGACGGCATCACCCCGCATCTGCTGGTGATGACCGCAACGCCCAT
>JAVROZ010000243.1:0-4354 GCA_032162485.1 Mycobacterium sp. | reverse complement strand
CTGCCACGCCGCCGCACCGATCTGGTCCCAGGACAACCACCGGCCGTCGTATTCGATGGCCGGCGAATCCGGTTGCAGATCTAGCACATCGGCGATGCGCTGACTCAAGGGGTGCATCACCGCATCTTCGGTTCGCGTGCGTTGTCGGAGTGATTCTGCGCCGCGAGTTCGGCCTTGCCGAGCGGGTTACCCAGCCGGGTGTAGATGAGGCCCTGCTCCATCGCGGCGCGGTAGGGCTTGTCGAGCGACTCCCAAATCGCTTTCACCGTGCCCTGGGTCGCCGTCGGAGGCTTGGCCGCAATCGTCGCCGCGATCTCGTGTGCGCGGGGCCACAACCGTTCGGGATCGACCACCTCGGATACCAACCCGATGCGCAGGGCGGTGTCGGCACCGACCCGTTCGTCGTTGCCCATCAGCGCCATGCGCAGTGTTTCGCCCAAACCGATCCGGCGCATCAGCCCGATCGGCTCCAGCGCGCAGACCAGACCCGCCGACACGTGTGAGTCGAAAAACGTTGCATCCGTCGAGCAGATGACGACGTCGGATTCGTTGACGAAATAAAAGGCACCCGCGGTGCACATGCCCTGAACGGCGCACACCACGGGCTTCCACATCTTCTGCCACTTGGGGCTGAGGTATTCACCGGGATCCTCGTGATTCCAGATGTTTTCGGGTTGCCCGTAGGGCGTCTTGACGTCCAGTCCCGCGCTGAAGGCTCGGGTCCCTGCCGCCCGCAACACCACCGCGTGCACGGAATTGTCGAGTTTGACCGTTCGCCAGGCTTCGGCCATCTCCCCGCACATGGTGCGGTTGAATGCGTTGAGCTGCGCGGGCCGATTCAGCGTGATGGTCGCGACGTGATCAGTGGGATCGATGTCGAGCAGAATGGTTTCGGACCCTGGACTCATTTTCGGCTCATTATCTACACTGCCAATTCGGTTTCCGCTTCTCCACAAAGGCTTTCGGACCTTCCTGGGCATCCTCGGTTCGCAACACCCGCTCCCGAAATGTCTCAGCGAGTATCTCGGCCTCGTGCAGCGGCACATTCGAGCCCTTGAGAATGGCCAGCCGGGTTCCCCGGACGGCCAGTGGCGCGTTGGAGTTCACGATGTCGGCGATCTCACGGGCCCGGTCCAACAACTGATCATGCTCGACGATTTCGCTGATCAATCCGAGCCCGTAGGCGCGCTGGGCGTTCATCCGCTCATGCTTGCCCATCAACGCCATGCGCAGCGCGATCGAGCGAGGCAGCACCCTGGATACCCGTACCAGCTCGCGTCCGGCCACCAGCCCGATGCTGACATGCGGATCGAAGAATGTCGCCTGATCGGAGGCGATGACGATGTCTGACGTGGTGACCCAGTCCATTCCCGCGCCGCAGCACAAACCGTTCACCGCGGTCAGGACCGGCTTGGCCGACGTGCGAAATGGCGGCGTGCCTTCCTGTGGCGCTTCCCATTGGTCGTAGGTCGACAGGTACGGCCGTTCGTAGATCACCTTGCCGTCTTCGGGAATGGCTTTGACATCGGCCCCCGTGCAGAACGCACGACCGGTGCCGGTGACGATGGTCAGCCAGATCCTGTCGTCGTTCTCGGCTTCGTCGTAGGCGGCCCGCAACTCGGTGATCATGTGCGGGCTCAGGGCGTTCAGGGCCTCCGGGCGGTTCAGCGTGATGGTGGCCGTGTGCCCGTCGACGTCGTAGTTGATGGTGTCAAACGTGGGCATCGTTGCGTCCCTTCATGACCAATTACCGGCCCCGGAAATCGGGCGCGCGTCGTTGTCGAAAGGCCTCCAGGCCTTCCTTGAAATCGCTTGTTCGACAGGATAATTCCAGATTGAAAAGCTCCTGCATCAAGGACTCGCTCAGTGCGGCTCGCTGCGCGAAGGACAAGGCCTGCTTGGCCAGTCCGATCGCGATTGTGGGACCAGCTGCCAACCGGGCCAACAACTCCTCGACCACGTTCTCGAAGTCCGCCGCATCCACGGCCTGGTGGATCAAACCCCAGTCGGCGGCATCGGTTGCGCTCACTTTCTCACCGAGCAGCAGCATCCGCCTGGCTCGGGCCACGCCGACCAGTCGGGGCAGCAGCCAGGTGGAGCCGGAGTCCGGGCTGAACCCGCGGTCGATAAAAGGTTCCCAGAACACGGCATCGGTGGTGGCCACGGTGAAGTCCGCGGCCAGGGCCATGTTGGCACCCATGCCCACGGCCCAGCCTCGCACGCTGCACAGCACCGGCAGCTGAATGGTGTGGATGAGTTCGATCACGCGATGGGCGGCGTGGGGAACGCGCCGTACCAGGTCGCCCGTGCGGGCGCGCTGTCCGCCGGCAGTGTTGCTGGCCACCCAGTCGGCGCCCGCGCAGAAGTCGTCGCCGGCACCGCGGATGTGGATCGCACGCAACGAGCCATCGCTGGCCGCCTCGGCCAGCGTATCGACCAACGTCTGGATCATGGCGTGTGTCAACGAATTACGGTAGGACGGGCGGTCGAGGGTGATCCGAAGAACCGCGCCTTCCGGGCGCGCCGTCACCGAACCGTGGGCACCAGCCGAGTCGGCCTCTTGACTCACTATCGAATCCGGCCTTTCTTCGCCGCTATAGTTACCCATACAGTAGGCGATACGATTGCTACGCCGTATAAGTTAGCAAGGATACGCTGCCGACGGAACAGCCAGGTGGAAGAGGACGTATGGCCGAAGGTTCACCGCAGCCAAGCGCCGGGAGCACCAGGTTCGGTGAAGCGCCGCTGGCCCAGACCGTCGCGGCCGCCGACGCCATTCGGCGTCTCGGCTCCCTGCTGTTGTCGCTGGAACATCCCCACCCGGCGGTGGACGCGATGCTCGCGCAGTTCGCCAATTGGGAACGCGAACTGGCCCCGGCCGCCCCGACCGATCTGGCGCCTCGAATCGGCGACCGTGCGGACGACGCTCGGCGCATCTATCTCGACCATGCGACGGATATCGGCGCGTTCAACCCATGCTTTCCCGAATACCGGTTCGATCACATCGACGCCGAGCAGGCCACCGGGCGGGTCACCTTCGCGCTGATCTACGAGGGACCGCCCGGACTGGTGCACGGTGGTTTTCTGGGCGTGTTTTTCGACTGCGTCATGCAGCACCAGAATTGTGTCACCGGGTTGTCCGGCAAGACGCGGTCCTTGACCGTTACCTTCCGCCGGCCGACGCCGGTCTTGACCGAGTTGCGGTTCGACATCACGCGTTTGCAGGTCGAGCGTGGGATCACCTCGACGGCACGGCTGCTGCTCGGTGACGAGGTGCTCTGCATCGGTGAGGTCAACACACTGGCGTCGCGCCCGGATCAGCTCTCCACCACCCAATTCGGCAGGCGCCGAAAGGAGTTCGACACATGACCGGTTCTGATTCGTCAGACGAACGGGTACTTTTCGATGTTGATCGGAATCTGCGCATCGCCACGATCACCCTGAACAACCCCAAGCACCGCAATGCCTACGACCCGGCCATGCGCGATGCGTTCGCTCGATGCCTGGACCGTGTCGCCGAGGACGACGATCTCACCGTGGTGCTACTGCGCGGTGAGGGCGGAACATTCAGCACCGGGGCTGACATGAACAACGCCTACGGGTGGTACGGCGAGGAGGCCCGGAGTTCGGATTCGGAGGATCGGGCGACCCCTGCGCGTCCCAGCCGTCCCAGTCAGCGCCGCCGACTCACGGTGGACCGCAAGTCATTCAGCTTCTACCACAACCTGATGGGTTTTCCGAAGGTCACCGTCGGGGAGATCGCCGGCTACGCGCTCGGCGGCGGCTTTGAGATCGCGCTGATGACCGACATCTCCGTCATTGCCCGCGACACCAAGATCGGTATGCCGGCAACACGTTTTCTCGGGCCTGCGTTGGGCAGCCTGCACATGTTTTTTCACCGGTTGGGCCCGGTGCTGGCCCGGCGGCTGCTGCTGACGGGCGACATCGTCGAAGCCGGTGAATTCGCCCATCTCGGGATCTTCACCGAGACATGCGATCCCGAAGCGGTGACGTCACGCGCGCGGTACTGGGCGGAGAAGGCGGCCAAGATGCCGGCCGACGGTGTGGTGATCGCCAAGGAAGCGTTCCGACTTGTCGAACAAAGCCAGGCATATCAGGGCGAAGAAGTCGCGAGCTACCTGTTCCACGCATACGGCACCAACTTGCAGTTCGCGCCGGGCGAGTTCAACTTCGTCAAGACACGCGCAGAACACGGCACCAAGGAAGCGTTTCGGCTACGCGACGAACACTTTCATGTGCCGGAACCCGAAGCCTGAAAGGCTGATTCGCCGCATTAACGCGGCGTAGCAGACTTGGCCTGAGCCCGCGAGGCGGACTTACGCGCGGTAGCCTT
>JAVROZ010000242.1:0-2708 GCA_032162485.1 Mycobacterium sp. | reverse complement strand
CTGTCAGTGACCTTCGTGATGATTCCGGCGGCCATCCTCGTCTACCGCGACGACACGGGGAAGTCGGTGGCCGAGAAGCTCGCTGCGAAAGCCAAGCTGTTTCCGACGAAGCCGGTGCTCGGCACCTTCCTGGTGATGTTCGCCATCATCAACGTCTCCTACTTCGCCTACGGCGGGTGGTTCTGGGCGATCAAGGCGAGCGGTCTGGCCACGTCGGTCGCGTGCCCGTGGCCCTATCCCGAGGCTAAAGTGTATGACCCACAGGGGTACTACGAGGAGAACGGCGCGGACGGTCCGTACTCGGTCGGGAAGTGGTCCACCTGGCAGCAGGGCCTGCCGGACGGGCGCCCGGACGTCGAACTGGGTTCGAAGAGCGACCGATGCGCTACCGAAGGCCAGGATGGCTGAGCCCCGCAGTGTCGTCATCACCGGCGCGGCCCGCGGTCTGGGGCTCGCCTCGGCTGTGCGGCTCTACCGAGAGGGCTGGCGGGTGGTCGCCGCAATGCGAACACCCGACCGGGGCATGCGGTTGTTGCGCGAGGCGACAGGCGCGGCCGAAGACGACGACCGACTCATCGGCGTTCAGCTCGACCTGACGGATGCCGCGTCGATCTCGGCCGCAGGCAAGGTGATCGAAGAGCGCGTCGGTGCGCCCTACGCGCTTGTGCACAACGCCGGGATCTCGGCGGCGGGCATGGTCGAGGAGGCGGACATCGACCTGTGGCAGCGAATGTTCGCCACCCACGTGATGGGTCCGGTGACCCTGACGAAAGCATTGTTGCCCGCCATGCGGGCGGCGGGCGAGGGTCGGATCGTGATGGTGTGCAGCTCGGCTGGGGTGCGCGGGCAGCCGGGCACCGGGCCCTATTCGGCGAGTAAAGGCGCGATGGAGCGCTGGGGCGAATCGCTGGCAGGTGAGATCGCCCCGTTCGGGTTGGGCGTGACCATCCTGATCACGGGTACCTATGACACCGACATCATCACCGATGAGGGCACCACCGACGATCGTGACTTCAGCGGGCCGTACGCACGACTGCACCAAACGATGAACAGCCGCGGCCGGTTCGCGATCAAGTTCGCCCGGTCGCCCGAGCGGTACACCGACGGACTGGTGACGGCGCTGGCGGATCGAGGGGCCTTCCGCCGCCACGGGGTTGGACCCGATGCGTCAATGTTGTTGGTGTTCAACAGACTGCTGCCTCCCGCGGGGATGCACCACATGTCACGAATGGTGCTAGGCATCCCCCGAAAGGACACGATGCGGGGTGGGGCGTACCCGCTGACGACCGCGCAGCGCGCGATGGTGCTCACCGCTAAGGTGGTTCCGCAGCCAGTCCTGGCCCGGTTAACGTCGCTGGCGATGCGGTTCTCGCCCGCAGCCAAGCAATCGCCACACAGGAGTGAAGGCAATGGCTGACATACCGAAAGTCACGTTCGAGTCGAAGATGTTGATCGACGGCAAGCTCGTCGACGGATCGTCAGGCACCTTCACCAACGTCAACCCGGCAACCGAGGAGCCACTCGGCGAGGTCGCCGATGCGTCGAAAAACGATATGCACCGGGCCATCGACGCGGCCCGGCGGGCGTTCGACGAGACAACCTGGTCGACCGATCGCGCCTTCCGGCAGAAGTGCCTGCTGCAACTTCAGGACGCGATCGTGTCCGAGCAGGAAGAGCTTCGCGAAGAACTCATCCTGGAAGTCGGGTGTCCGAGGGCAATCACCTATGGGCCACAACTCGATGCCCCGCTTGCCGACGGGCTGCGGTATCCGGCCAAGCTGATCGACGAATACCCCTGGGAGACATCGCTTGGTGACGCGCTGATCTCCCTCACCGGCGTCAACACGACCCGGGTGGTGTGGCGCGAACCCGTCGGCGTTGTCGGTGCGATCGTGCCCTGGAACTTCCCGTTCGAGGTCACCATCCAAAAGCTCGGCCAGGCACTGGCAACCGGCAACACCGTCGTGTTGAAGCCGGCGCCGAACACGCCCTTCAACGCGACCAGGCTGGGCAGGCTGATCGCCGAGAAGACCGATATTCCAGCGGGAGTCGTCAACGTCGTCACCGCGTCGGACCATTTCGTCGGCGAAGAGCTCACGTTGTCACCGAAGGTCGACTTGATCTCGTTCACCGGCTCCACCGTCGTCGGCAAGCGCATCATGGAGAAAGGCGCGGCCACGATGAAGCGCTTGTTCCTCGAGCTCGGCGGCAAGTCGGCGACCATCGTGCTCGAGGACGCCGATTTCGCTGTCGGGTGCATGATGGGCATCGCGCCGTGCATGCACGCCGGGCAAGGTTGCGCCAACCCCACCAGGATGCTTCTGCCGCGGTCCAGGTACGAAGAGGGTGTCGAGATCTTGCGGGGCATCTACGAAAGCCAACTGCCCGGCGACCCACAGGATCCTGGCACTTTGTGCGGACCTGTCATCTCGGACAGGCAACGGCAGCGCGTGCTCGGCTACATTCAGAAGGGCGTCGACGAAGGTGCGACCGCCCTCGTCGGCGGCCCCGACGCACCGACCGGGTTCGATAAGGGATTCTTCGTCAGACCAACGCTTTTCACCGACGTCGACAACTCGATGACCATCGCCCAGGAGGAGATCTTCGGGCCGGTGCTCGTGCTCATCCCGTTCAAGGACGAGGAGGACGCGATCCGGATCGCCAACGACAACGCCTACGGGCTCTCGGGTGCGGTCTCCTCGGCCGAC
>JAVROZ010000241.1:0-2527 GCA_032162485.1 Mycobacterium sp. | reverse complement strand
AAGTCGGCAGCATTGGGCCGCCAACTCGATCCGGCGGCCTATGTCCTGCACCGGGCCTGGGTCGGCCCCATGGTTCTGCTGGTGCTCGAGGATCCAGACGATCCGACGCCATACTGGCTGGTGAGCTGTCGTCACCCGGAGCGGGTGCTGTCCGCCCTGACACGCTGAGTGGAGCTGTCAGGCCGCGCAGTCGGTACAGATCATCATGCCGTTCTTCTCGCTGGCCAGCCGGCTTCGGTGTTGTACTAAAAAGCAGCTCGAGCAGGTGAACTCGTCGGCCTGCTTGGGAATCACTCGCACAGACAATTCTTCGCCGGACAAGTCGGCGCCCGGCAGCTCGAAAGATTCAGCGGATTCGGACTCATCGACATCGACCACCGCCGACGCCGCTTCGTTCCGTCGCGCTTTGAGCTCCTCCAGCGAATCCTCCGAGACGTCGTCAGTCTCAGTACGCCGCGGAGCGTCGTAGTCGGTAGGCATCCTCTATCCCCGTCCAATCCCCACTAGGCCTCGTCAGTCCAAGGATCGCTTTGTACCAGCGTCGAACGCCTGCACCAAATGATTCGTGCCCGTATTGCGGGTGAATCGACTGTGATTTACGTCACACCATTGAATCGACCCTTGTACCAGGCCTTAAACCCTGCGTTTACGGTGTGATTAGAGTGCACGTGTGGTTGCACACATCACCGAGGGTACCGCTTTCGACAAGCACGGTCGCCCCTTCCGGCGGCGCAATCCCCGCCCCGCCATCATCGTTGTGATTCTCCTGGTGGTGGCGACGGGTGTGGTGTGGACGGTGGCCCTGACCCGACCGACAGATGTCCGCGAGATGGCGGTTTGCAACCCTCCCCCGGAACCGACCGGCACGGCGGCGCCGGCCAAGCTGGGCGAGCAGGTGTCCCGGTCGGACATGATCGACGTCACACCCGCGAAATTGAGCGATACCAGGGTCCGCGTTCTCAACGCCAGCGGCCGAGGCGGCCAAGCCGGCGACATCGCCGGCGCGCTGCAGGATCTGGGCTTCGCGCAACCGACCTCCGCCAACGATCCGGTCTACGCCGGCACCCGACTGAATTGCCAGGGCCAGATCCGGTTCGGCACCGCCGGACAAGCGACCGCCGCCGCGCTGTGGCTGGTGGCACCGTGCACCGAGTTGTTCCACGACGGCCGGGGTGACGACTCCGTCGATCTTGTTCTCGGCACCGATTTCGGCGCGCTGGCGCATAACGACAACACCGACACCGTGCTGGCCACCCTGCGTCCGGGCGCCAGCGAACCGGCCGATCACGCGCTGCTGGCAAAGATCCACGCCAGCAGCTGCTGACCCCCGGCAGTCGCCCGGAGCTCAGTCCAGGATCGGATCCAGGCCGCCGAACCGCCGCAGGGCCTCCAGCAACTGCTCGGCAACGCCCGGCGCCGCGGCGACCACCAGCCCGGCGCCGCTCACATCTCGCGGCGGCAGCACCACACGCGCCCCTGCCTCGGCGGCGATCAGCGCGCCTGCCGCACAATCCCACACCTGCAGCCCGTGCTCGTAGTACGCGTCCAACTGGCCGGCCGCAACCATGCACAGGTCCAACGCCGCCGAACCGATCCGACGCACGTCGCGGACCACCGGCAGCATCTGGGCCAGCAACGCGGCCTGGCGGGTCCGGCGCTGCGGCGAGTAACCGAATCCGGTGCCTAGCAACGCCATCGACAAGTCGTCGACGTCCGTGCACTGCAACGGATGCGTGCCGCCTTCGTCGGTGACGTGCGCCCCGCAGCCCGTCGCGGCGGAATACACCCGGCCGGCAACGACATCGGCGACCGCGCCGGCCACGGACACGCCGCCGATCTGGGCACCCACCGACACCGCGTAGGCCGGAATGCCGTAGACGAAATTCACCGTCCCGTCGATGGGATCAAGCACCCAGGTGACCGCGTCGGCCGTTCTCCGTTGGCCCGTGGCTCCCGAACCAACGGTCTCCGCCGGGCCGCCGCCCTCCTCACCGAGAATCGGGTCGCCCGGCCGGAGTACGGCCAACCGCTCACGCAGCAGATGTTCAGCATCGGTGTCCACCACCGTCACCGGATCGGTCGGGGTGGTTTTGGCGCGCACCACAGCACTAGGGCCGGTTCCAAGGCCGGTTCCGGAGGTGAAGACCTCCTTGCGTCGGCGCCGGACGAATGCGGCCGCCTCAGCGGCGACCGTTTCGGCTGTCGCGCGTAACCGCGCGAGGTCCGCGAGGTCCGTGAGGTCCGCAAGGTCATAGTCGGGTGGTGTCACCGGTCTATCGCACCACAGGCGCCGACCCGTGAACGGGCGCAACCCGCCCCACCCCCCGGAGGTCGCTAAGGTGAGCGGACCACCAAGTCTCGCGAGGAGATCCCGATGACCAGCACCGTTTCTGGGACCGACGCAGCCTCAGAAAACGGGGCAGCCACGCCGCAGCGCCGAGGGTTCGGAATCGATGTCGGCGGCAGCGGCATCAAGGGCGCGATCGTGGATTTGGATACCGGACAGTTGATCGGCGACCGCGTCAAA
>JAVROZ010000240.1:0-2592 GCA_032162485.1 Mycobacterium sp. | reverse complement strand
GACCCGGTGTGCTCCGAGGGTATGAACTTTGCGGCGCATAACAGCTACGCAGACAACGCTGCGGCGATCGACCAGGGTGCGGCGTTCGCCGCCGCTAGCCTGGGCGGGTCGGCTCCGCCCCCACCCGCACCCGGCTTCGGCGAATAGCGCCTACACGTCACTGAGACTTGGCGGCTGTCAACCCGGCCATCATCAGCCGTAATCCGAAGCTGAATTCGGCCGCCAAAGGGACGGGCAATTCGTCGGCGACGGTAACCGTAGCGGGGTAACGGGCCGGATCGAGTCGATGGAACGCAGCCGACACTTCGGCGTCGTGTTGGTCAGCTGTTGCCGAGCCGGCAACCTGCATCGCGAACCCGAGAATGTAGCGCGACACCGTCGCGTAAATATAGGCAGCGGTTTGCGGCGCGAATCCGTTGTCGAGCAGCACCGCCAGCAGTAGCTCTCGCTGATGCACCGCGTTAGGCCCCAGCGGTACCTGTCCGATCAGCAACGGCGCCACGTTGCCGTGGCGGCCCAGTGCCTCGAACATGTTCTGAGCGAATGATGTACAGGCGTCATCCCAGGTCGCCGATGCGTCGAACGTGACTTCGCCAACCATCGTGTCGACCACCATCGCCACCAGTTCGGCTCGGTTGGCGAAGTGACGGTACAGCGTGGCGGTGCCGGATCCGAGGCGCTGCGCCAGCGATCGCATCGACAACGCATCGGCGCCCTGTTCGTCGACGAGTTCTAGGGCGGCGCTCACTATTCGATCCAGAGGCAACGCCGGACGTCCCCGGGAGGCCCGGTTGACAGCTTGACTATTTATGGACACACTGTATCCATAAATGCTTAACGGGTCAACGCCCCCCGCCTTAAGGATGTTTCGTCATGCTCCTCCCTCTGGCCGCAGAGCCGTACACGGCGCCCACCGACCGCGACATGCTCCCCTCCGAGCGTCGCGAATTCGTCCGTACCCACCGCACCGCGGTGTTCGGTTACCGGCGCCGCAACGACGGGCCGGCCATGTCGATCGTTTACTACATCCCGACCGACGACGACGAATTGCTGGTGTCCACCATGGCTGGGCGCGGCAAGGCCCGCGTTATCGAGCGCGACGGCAAGATCAGCCTTTGTGTGCTCGACGAGCGGTGGCCGTTCACCTACCTGCAGGTCTACGCCGATGCAACACTGCAGGAAGACCGCGCCTTGGCAGTCGACGTCATGATGGCGGTCGCCGGGCGAATGTCGGGTCAGCCCCTCGGCGAGGAGGCGCGGCCGTCCGTCGAAGCAATGTGCGAGCGCGAAAATCGGGTCGTGATCCGTTGTCGGCCCTACTCGACATTCGCGACACCGCCGCGCCACCTGCACCGCAATGACCAAGTCGAACAACTTTCGCACTGGGTTTCGGGCGTGGTGCCGTGGGAGGCCACCGATCCCGCGTGATTTACGGTGCGGAGTAGCGGTCGCGCAACTTGGCCAACGTCGCTTCGATCCCGGTCGCGTTGGCCTTTGCGAAACCCATCACTTCGTAGTACTTCAGGGTGTTCTTCAGTGCGCCAGCGGTGTGGTAATCGAAGGTTTCGGTGACCCGGGTGCTGGTGGGTGAGAGTGACTCGAATTCCCACCGCCAGCGGTGCCCTAACGGATGACGCCATTCGACCACTTCGTCCGGCTTGAGCTCGGTCACCGTACTCGTGATCCGATAGGGCAGGCCGAGCATCCGCATCTTGGTCGAAAACTTCGAGCCTTCAGCAAGCTTCGAAGGTGCCTTGATGTTGTCCCGGACCGTCCCTGATCCGTCCAGTTCACTGTGGCGCCGGGGATCGGCGGCCATCGCGAACAATTCGGCCGCCGGAGCGGCCACCTCAACTGACCGACTCACCCTGCGGGGTCCGGCGTCGACAACCGTGACTGTCATCGTTTCTCCTTTCGCTCATGACTATTGACTATTGGGGCTGTGCGAAGTTTGAATCCCATACCGGTGAATGCACAATGGTTGTCTGCTGCGGCTCCGTTCTTTCGCCAGCGCCATAAGGACACGCGGTCGCTAGCGGCGTTGTGATTGCCACAACAGTTGGGCGACCCGCCGGGGCTTCTCACCGTTTGGCCGCCATGTTCGTGATACGGTTCGCTGCTGTGGTGTCGTTGCTGGTCAACCTAGGTAGCAGCCCGAATACGGGCGGTCCTGGTTCGTGGCGCACCAAGTCGCGTTCGCTCATGATTGCGGCCGTCGAATGTCAGAGCTGAGCCGCCGCCGTTTCCTTGGGTCCCTCGCCGTGTCCACCGTTGCCGGCGTGGGCCTGGCCCGCTGCATGGTCGACCCCCAGCCGCGGACGTTCGCACAGACTCCGGTGGCCGCTGATGCCGTGCCGCCTGCCGGCCCAACCGTCGCAGGTCTGTTGCCACCCCCACCACCGAGTGCGCGCATCCGACTGCCCGGCGGCGGCGCACTCAGGCAGCTACCCGGCGCCGGTGACCTACTTGCCCTGACGGTCGACGACGGCACCAGTAGCGAAGTCGTGCGCGCCTACACCCAGCTCGCCAAGGACACCGGCATCCGGCTGACCTTTTTCGTCAACGGGATTTACGACTCGTGGACCGACAACC
>JAVROZ010000239.1:0-6972 GCA_032162485.1 Mycobacterium sp. | reverse complement strand
CTCATCGGTGCGCGCCGCGACCATCAACTCGTAGAGCACCGCGTTCGTAGGGCCGCTGGTGATGTCCCGCAGGATCGCCAGCGCCACCTCCAGTGCAGGCCGGTCCGCCGGTATTTCGGCGACTTGTTTGGTGAAGCTTTCCAGGTGTCGACGCAGCACTTCGGATGCAGTCGCCGCCATGAAATCGCCCATGGTTTCGAAGTGGCGGAACAGGGCGCCCACCGACACCCCGGCCCGTTTGGTGATCACCGCCGCCGAGGCGCGGGCATAGCCGACCTCGATGATGGTGTCGATGCAGGCCTCGAGGAGACGGCCGACGGTCTCCTCGCGGCGCTGCCGCTGAGTCCTGGCCATGTCAGGCCGACGCGGTCAGCGCAGGCTCGGCACGACGCGCGTGCTGCTCGCCCGCCCGCAGGTACCGGCCCGACTTCACGGTCTGGCCGTAGCCGGCGCAGAACTCACCATTGCGGAAGACGACGGCGCCACCCACTCCCGTCGCGACGACCGTCGCGTCGTTGCGGTTGACCATGCGCCGCAGGCCGCCGTAGAAGGGCACCGCTTCCTCGTTGTAGCTGTCCACCGATTCGTCCAGGCGGGCGGGGTCGATGACCACGAAGTCCGCGCGATCGCCCTCTCGCAGGGTGCCGGCGTTGATGCCGAACCACTCGCCCAGTTCGCCGGTGAGCCGATAGACGGCCCGTTCCACGGTGAGGAATGGCTTTCCCGCCCGGTGAGCGTCCCTAGTTCGCTTGAGCAGCCGCAGCGGGAAGTTGTAGAAGGCCATGTTGCGCAGGTGCGCGCCGGCATCCGAGAAGCCCATGTGGACGCTCGGGTCGGCGGCCAGCTTGTCCAGCTGCTTGGGCCGGTGATTGGCGACGATGGTTGTCCACCGCACGTTGCGCTCGCCGTTCTCGACGAGGACGTCGAGGAACGCGTCGAGCGGATGGAGCCCGCGCTCGTCGGCGATCGCGCCAAAGCTCTTGCCCACCAACGACTTATCGGGGCACTCCACGATCACCGCATCGTGGAAGTCGCGGTGCCACAACGACGGCCCGAGGTTGATGCGGTCGAATTCGTGGCGGAACCGGCGGCGGTAGGATTCGTCGGCCAGCAGCTCATTGCGCTCTAGTTCTTCGCGAAGATGCAGGGCCGCCGTTCCCGCGCCGAATTCCTCGAAAACCGGCAGGTCGATTCCGTCGGAGTACAACTCGAACGGAACGGGCAGGTGCTGGAACTTCACGCTGGACCCCAGCACCTTGTTGAGGATCCGGGTACCGCGTCCGAAGATGTGCACCGCCAGCGGCATCGACTTGGCGTCCGCCGACACCAGCAGGCTCATCCGAACCCCCTTCCGGCGGTTCAGAATTCGACTGCTGGTAAGGAAGAACATCAGCGCGGACACCGGGCTGTCGACGTTGGGCGCGCTCTGCAGGATCCGGCCGCGTCTGCGCAGCACCTTGATCAGCCTGCGTCGTTCCCGCCACGTAGCGAACGTCGACGGCAACGCGCGGGACCGGAAGCGATCGCCGTCCAGCTTGTCGATCGGCGCATCCATCCCGGACATGCCAAGCATCCCGGCCTCGAGCGCCGCGTCGAGCAACTTCGCCATCTTCTCCAGCTCTGCATCGGTAGGCCGGACATCACCGTCGGTCGCACGCTCGAGGCCGAGCACCGCCGTGCGCAGATCCGAATGCCCAAGCATCGAGCCCACATTCGGCCCGAGCGGCAAGGCGTCGATCGTCGCGACGTACTCCTCGGGCGTCGACCAAGTCTTGTTGCTTTCCAACGCGCCCAGCACGAAGTCGCGCGGCACCGCTTCGACGCGACTGAAAAGGTCGGCGGCGTCCTCGGTGTTGGCGTACACCGTCGACAGCGAGCAATTGCCCAGCAGCAAGGTGGTCACCCCGTGGCGCACCGACTCGCGCAGGCCCGGGTCGAGCAGGATCTCGGCATCGTAATGGGTGTGCACGTCGAGGAAGCCGGGCATGACCCACTTGCCCGCCGCGTCGATCACCTCGGGGCAACCGGTCGTGTCCAGTGGGCCGGCCGACACCGTGGCCACCACGCCGTCACGAATGCCGAGGGTCCGTGTCTGAGGCGCCGCCCCGGTGCCGTCGAACCACAGTCCGTCGCGGATGATCACGTCGTAGGTCACAAATCCTCCAAGTCGTTGGGCTTGCAGCCAAGCTAACATAGATAGCGATCACTCGCAATCTTTTGGAACCGGGTTAGCGCGGCTTCGACGGCGTGGTAGGCGGTCCCGTCAATGTGACCGTCGGCGACTCGCTGGTCGTAGGGTTCTTCCGCACCGGATCCGGCACGTTCACACCTGGCGGCATGTCGCCGCTGCGGCTTGCCTCGGTCGGGATACGGATGACACCGCCCTGTTGGCGGCACTCGTTGCTTCTCACGGTGACCGCCATCTCGCCAACGAGGTTGCCCTGCGGTTGTGGGCGCAGCGACAGCACCTGCAGGGTGGTTTGCGCACTCGTCACCCCCTTGGGATCAATACAGGGGAACTTCGTGATTTCCGGAAGGGAACGCCACTGCCCATCATCGAACTCCAGGATCAGCGGGGGGCCATCCGGCGACTTCTGCTGTGTGTGGTCGTTGTCGTTGAGTAGCGTCGCGGCCGCCAGGCACTTGATGGGAGTGCACGACGACCGGATCGCCCAGTAGGTGCTGACGTCCGGCGGCTGTGGGCTGGGCGTGTGGTCGAAGGTCTGCTGGGATCGTTGCGCCTTGATGAGAAAGGTGCCGTCGAGAGGTAGCGGTACGGCGCTGCGCGGGCCAATGCTCGGCGCGACGCTGGACGCGCCCATCCCGCTTGTCGCCGGACTACCGGCCTGGGTGGTCGACGGGTTCGTCTGTCGCCCGATCATGATGCCGACCGCGAGCAGGCCGACCGGTACCAATACCGCCGCGACGCCGATGAGAACCCGGCGCGGCCGGTGCCTCGCCGGCTGGTTGGCCGGTTCCTCGGTCCCGGTGGCGATAATCGATTTTTCCGCCGCGTCCGGCGGATCTGGCCAGCCGTACGCCGGGTAGTCGTCGACATAGGCGGGCTCAGGCGTGACAACCGGCGGCCGAGTTACCGCAAGGGGATCGGAACGGCGGTCTGTGACGCCGGCGCGCTCGGCGAGCGCCGCGGCGAAGTCACGGCAGCTACCGAATCGATCCGAGGGATCCCCCGCCAGTGCTTTGGCGAGGACGTCGTCCAGCCGGGCCAGGTCCGGTCGCAGGCCACTGAGTTCGGACGGGCCTGGACCCGCCGGCGGTGACCCGGTGAACAGGTGCAGCGCCGTGGCCGCCAGCGCGTACTGATCGGCGCGCCCGTCCACACGGGTGCCGTTCGATTCCTCCGGAGCGGCGTAGGCGGACTCACCTGCCGGGCGCGCCAACCCGAAGTCGGTCAACAGAACTCGCGGTTCGCCCGCCCCCGGAGCCGTCAGTAGGATGTTGGCGGGCCGAACGTCGCGATGCAGCATCCCGTGTTCGTGAGCGAAGTCGAGGCCGGCAGCCGCGGCCGCGACCATGGCGAGTGCCTCACCAACCGGCAACAGCGCCGGGAACCGATTGGCCATGACTTTCGCCGCGTCTTCACCGTCCACATAGTCCATGGCGATCCACAGCTGGCCCTCGAATTCGCCGCGGTCCTGCACCTCCAGCACATTCGGGTGATAGAGGCCCGCGGCGATCGGAGTCTCCCGGTGAAACCGCTCGCGGAAATCGCCGTCGGCCCACGGCGCCATGGGAAGAACCTTCAGGGCTTGCCACCCGGGCCATCCGGACCGTTCGGCTAGATACACCTCGCCGGTGGCGGACGAACTCAGTATCCGCACGACCGTGTAACCCGCGAAGGTCGCACCGCGAGCCAACGCCATTTTGCGATATTAACCAGGTCAGCACGGGACGCAGTCAGCGCTTTGCTAACACTGGGCAAACAGTTGGTTCGTCAACCGGGACGAAAGGTCTTGCCGCGCAGGATCACCAGATCGGGTCGCTTCAACACGCCCGGACCCTGGCGTGGGTCCTCGGCGTAACACAGCAGGTCGGCCGATGTCCCGTGGTCGAGACCGGGATAGCCCAGCCAGCGCCGGGCATCCCAGCACGCCGCACCCAACGCCTCGGTGGCACTCATACCGATGCCTTTGAGTGCCTCAACCTCATCCGCGACACGTCCGTGCCGGATCATCCCGCCAGCATCGCTGCCCGCGTACACCGGCACGCCCGCCGCCCTGGCCGCACTCAGCCGCTGATTGCTGCGGTCGTACAGGTCGCGCATATGCGCCGCATAAACCGGATAGCGTGCCGCCGAATCGGCGATGCCCGGGAAGTTTTCCAAGTTGATCAGCGTGGGCACCAACGCCGTGCCGTGTTCGAGCATCAGCGCCACCGTGTCGTCGGTGAGGCCGGTGCCGTGTTCGATGCAGTCGATGCCGGCGTTGAGCAGGCCGGGCAGCGCATCCTCACCGAAGACGTGTGCGGTGACCCGGGCCCCGTGGGCGTGTGCGGTGTCGATCGCGACTTTGAGCACATCGTCGGACCACAGTGGGGCGAGGTCACCGATCTTGCGGTCGATCCAGTCACCGACCAGCTTGACCCAGCCGTCTCCGAGTTGCGCCTGCTCGGCCACCGCGGCCGGCAGCTGCGACTCGTCTTCGAGATCGATTGCCAGGCCCGGGACGTAGCGCTTGGGCCTGGCGAGGTGTCGTCCGGCCCGGATGATCCGCGGCAGGTCCGCGCGGTCGTCGAGACTGCGGGTATTGATCGGTACGCCGCAGTCGCGAACGAGCAGTACGCCGACGTCGCGTTCGATCTCGGCTTGGGCGATCGCCTCGTCGAATTCAACCCCGCCGTCCACGCCAAGTCCGATGTGACAGTGCAGGTCTACCAGCCCGGGCAGAATCCAGCCTTCACAAGACGCACCAAAGACGGTGTCGGCCCCGGCAATCGGCTCGGTGCTGATCTGGCCGTCGATGATCCACAGCTCTGTTGCGGTCGCATCAGGCAGGGCACGACCTCGCACGTGCAGGCGCACGACGGGCCTACTTCTGGCCCGGGAACTTCAATTTGGAAAGGTCGAAGTCAGCCAGGCCGGGGGGCAGCTCGTTGAGACCTTCGGGCATCTGCGAAAGATCGGGGAATCCTGCAGGCATGCCCGGCATACCGGCGCCGAACGGGCTCCTGACCTTTGGCGGCGTCGGGCCGCGTCCGCCCTTTTTGCCCTTCTTGCCCTTCGCGCTCTTGGACTTCCGCGTCGCGGACTTGCGGCCCAGGCCGGGTATCCCCATGCTGCCGAGCATCGACGACATCATCTTGCGGGCCTCGAAGAAGCGGTCCACCAGCTGATTGACCTCGGACACGGTGACGCCAGAGCCGTTGGCGATGCGCAGCCTCCGGGAGGCATTGATGATCTTCGGGTCGGCCCGCTCCTGCGGCGTCATTCCGCGGATGATGGCTTGCAGCCGGTCGAGGCTCTTGTCGTCCACCTCGGCGAGCGCATCCTTCATCTGGGCCCCGCCGGGCAGCATGCCCAGCAGGTTGCCGATCGGGCCCATCTTCCGCACGGCCAGCATCTGTTCGAGGAAGTCCTCCAGCGTTAACTCACCGGAGCCGATCTTGGCGGCGGCTTCCTCGGCCCGCTGTGCGTCGAAGTGCTGCTCGGCCTGTTCGATCAGGCTGAGCACGTCGCCCATGCCCAGGATGCGACTGGCCATCCGGTCGGGGTGGAAGACATCGAAGTCTTCGAACTTCTCACCGGTGGAAGCGAAAAGGATTGGCACACCGGTAACTTCGCGAACCGACAGCGCGGCGCCACCGCGGGCGTCACCGTCGAGCTTGGTCAGGACCACACCGGTGAATCCGACACCATCACCGAAGGACTGGGCGGTGGCGACGGCATCCTGGCCGATCATCGCGTCCAGGACGAATAGCACCTCGTCGGGGTCGATGGCATCGCGGATGGCCGCGGCCTGAGCCATCAACTCCTCGTCAATACCCAATCGCCCGGCTGTGTCGACGATGAGGAAGTCGAAGTGCTTGGCCTTGGCCTCGGCAAGGCCCGCCGCGGCGACGGCGACCGGGTCACCCGGGCCGGATTCGGGAGATGCACCGGGGTGCGGCGCGAACACCGGCACGCCGGCCCGCTGGCCGACGACTTGCAGCTGATTGACGGCGGCTGGGCGCTGCAGGTCGCAAGCCACCAGCAGCGGCGTGTGCCCTTGGCTTTTGAGGCGCGCGGCTAACTTGCCGGCCAGCGTCGTCTTACCGGAACCCTGCAGCCCGGCGAGCATGATCACCGTCGGCGGTGTTTTTGCATACGCCAGCTCGCGGGTCTGGCCACCGAGGATGCCGATCAGTTCGTCATTGACAATCTTGACGACCTGCTGCGCCGGGTTCAGGGCGCCGGACACCTCTGCGCCCTTGGCGCGTTCCTTGATTCGGTGGACGAATGCGCGCACTACCGGCAGCGACACGTCGGCTTCCAGCAATGCGAGCCGGATTTCGCGGGTGGTGGCCTCGATATCGGCTTCGGTCAGGCGGCCCTTGCCGCGCAGCCCCGCAAGGGCACCGGTCAACCGGTCGGAAAGCGATTCAAACACGTCCGCCAGCCTAGTGGTGACCGCCAGTTCGACGAAGTCGGGCGCAGCGGGTCACCACCATTCAGCCCCGTGGTGACCGCCAGTTCGACGAAGTCGGGCGCAGCGCAGCGCAGGACGGACTTGTCACCCTATCCACAACTGCGAGTACAGCGCGGGCCGACCCGCTAGTCGCCTCATGTCGCAGCGTTCCCGAAAAGCGTTGCCATGCTAGATTTTACAGCTGCGCCCGGCGTCGACTTCCGATGCGCGGCAGCACAGCCATCAGCTAACGGGGGGTCAGTTGTCGCTGCAGCCAGTCAGCATCGCTGCCGGTGTCACCGACCCCATCACCGACCTCAGTCGGCCGTTGCGCGGCTGGCAGCGCCGG
>JAVROZ010000238.1:0-4104 GCA_032162485.1 Mycobacterium sp. | reverse complement strand
ATCGTCGTTGCGTCCGCAACGGCGCTGATTACAGGTGCGGCACTGCTGATCGGTGGTTGCAGCCGCAACCACAACGATCCCGGGCCGTTGGCGGCGATCGTGAGCCCGGCTATCCCAGCCGCCGCGCAGGAGATACCCAACCCGTTGCGCGGCCAGTACGAAGACCTGATGGAGCCGCTCTTCCCGCAGGGCGAGCCCGCGCAGCAGCGCTATCCGGCTTGGCCTGCTTCCTACGACGCCAGTCTGCGGGTCACCTGGCGGCAGCTGCAACCCATCGATCCGGCCACAGTGCCCCCGGACGCCCCGGACGACCGCAAGTTCGACTTCAGCGTTATCGACGACGCGCTGAACAAGCTGGCCGAGCGACGGATGCGGCTGACGCTTCGGGTGTTGGCCTACAACTCCTGCTGCAGTGCGTCTTACGCCAACAACACCAACATCGAGATTCCCGATTGGGAGAGCGCTCGCCCGGGTGCCAGTACCAGCTATCCGGGACCGGCGGCCGGGCCCACGTCAGGGGTGACGCAGGTCGTGCCGAACTTCAACGACCCCACCTATCTGAACGACTTCGGGCAATTGCTGGCCGCTCTAGGCCGGCGATATGACAACGACGAACGGCTCAGCGTTTTCGAATTCTCCGGTTACGGCGACTCCAGCGAAAACCACGTCGCCTATCTGCGTGACTCGCTGGGCGCGGCGGGTCCGGGACCGGATGAGAGCCAAGCCGCCCTGGGTTACTACAGCCAGTACCGTGACCAGAACATCACCAGCGCGTCCATTCAGCGGCTGGTGGCGGCCAATGTCGGCGCCTTTCCGCACACGCAATTGGTGACCGCGCCCAACAACGCCGAAATCACGCGTCAATTGCTTGCCGACGACGTCACCAGCAGGGTGGCCGCGCCGGTCGGGTTCCGTTCGAACTGTCTCGGTGTCTCTGCACCGCTGCCGACCTGGGCCGAGTCCAGCACGTCGCACTACGTGCAGACGCAGGATCCGCTCGTCGGCGCGTTGAAGCAGCGGCTCGGGAAGGCGCCGGTGATCACCGAGTGGTGCCAGTTGCGGGACCGAACTTCGCCGCAGTCCTACTACGACAAGGGCCTGCACGACGTCATCAGGTATCACGTGTCGATGACGTCGAGCATCAACTTTCCCGATCAGGACGCGACTTCGCCGATGGATCCGAAGTTGTATGTGCTGTGGGCGCAGGCCAATGCCACCGCCGGCTACCGGTACTCGGTTGAAGCCCGACCGGGGTCACAATCCATACAGGACAAGGTGGCGTCGATCTCGGTCGCCTGGACCAACTACGGCGCCGCCGCGGCCACCGAGAAGTGGACGCCCGGCTATCGCTTGGTGGACTTCACCGGACAGACGGTTCGGGCGTTGCCCGCCACCGTGGACCTCAAGGGTCTGGTCCCCGATGCGGCGGGAGATCGCAGCATTGACCAGCCGCCGCCGGCCTCGGCGACCGAGACCGTTCGCGTCGACCTCAAAGGTCTGCCGCCGGGCCACTACCTGCTGCGCGCCGCCGTCGATTGGCAACAGCACAAGCCGAACGGGTCACATGTGGTGAACTACCCGCCGATGCGGTTGGCCCGCGACGGCCGCGACGATTCCGGCTTCTACCCGATCGCCACTCTCGACGTATCCCGCGAAACGTTGACGACTCCGAACGGATCGTGACAGCGCGCCGCTGGCCGGCCAGGCAACATGCGCCTCCCCGCTGCCGGCACGTGGAACAGGTGAGCGCCGACCGTGACCGCCAGAATGGGTCCCGAATGTGGTTATATCGTCGCGTCCTATGTCCCAGACAGACCTGACGATTAAGAATGTGGGAATATACATACTTTAATTACGGTTATACCGAGATTAAGGCAACTATAGTTTTTTGGAGCTCAGATTGCAGTCAGGTTGGCGTGGAGCGCAACAGGTCGGCCACGGACTTGCTAACCTCTCAGGTGGCGCACACGCGCCGCCTGAGTTAGAAGCCGGTGACTGCTCACCATCTGACGAACTGGCCCCTGCTCGAGGAAGGCTCGCGATGGTGAAGGTGAACACTCCAACGAGCGGAACTGACCGCGACACCATTGGGTCAGATGGCGACTGAATCGGTCGACGGACGAGCAGACACCACCCGGCAACAGATTCTGCGGGCCGCCGCACACCAGTTCGCCCGCCGCGCCTACCACGACGTCGGACTCGACGACATCCTCGCCGAAGCCGAGCTGACCAAAGGCGCGATGTACTTCCACTTCCGTTCCAAGCATGCGCTTGCGGTGGCCATCATCGAACAACACAAGGATGAAGGCCGACGGGCGGTCGAAGACCTGCTGGCCCGCCAGCTTTCTGGTCTGGAAACGCTGATCGACTTCTGCTATCTGGCGGCGGTTCGAGACATCACCAGGGATGTCGCCCGGGCCGCATCGCACCTCATTGAGTCGGTAGGGCGGACGGAGGGGCTGCAGGCCCAACTGCTGGGCGGATGGATTGACATGCTGGCCGGCGTTGTGCAGCGCGCGATCGCCGAGGGCGATGTCTCCGATGCGTGGGAGCCTCGAGATGTCGGACGCCTGATCGTTTCCATGTACATGGGGCTGCGCCAAACCAGCGACATGGACGACGCGAAGGGGTTCCTGCTCCATCTGGAGAAGAACTGCATGCTGGTGCTGGCGGGAATCCTGCAACCCGACCGAGTCGACTATTTCAAGCAGTTCATCACACGACGCACCGGCCTCGTGATCAACTCTCTGTCAGCCCAGTCCAGCGCGTCTTAATACGCCACTCGAGCGAAATGGGACGCGGAATCGAAAACACCACCACGGTGGCTGTTAGTCTTGACCGGCTGACCAGGCAGAACGAGAGATACGGAACTCCGGAGAATAGCCGGATTGACATCATTGCGGAGGTGCCGGAGCGATGGCGCGCCAGGTTCGATCCGAGGTAACCCGGCGGAAGATACTCGACGCAGCGATCGATGTCTTCAGCGAGGTCGGTTATGCGGCCGCCGGGTGGGGGACCATCATCGAGCGCACGGGCATGACCAAGGGCGCCCTTTACCATCACTTTGACTCGAAAGAGGCGCTCGCGTCGGACATCATCGACGAAGGTGCCGCCGTCCTGCTGGTGGCCTTTCGCAGTGTCTGTGGCTCGGCGTCGCCCGCGCTGGAGAACATGATCCATGGCACGTTCGCGATCGCCCATTCGCTCAGTTCGGACAAGACGGCCCGTGCCGCCGAGCAATTGATCGCGGCGTTGAGCGGATTCAATGACGCGGCGGCGCGCTGCTGCGCCGGCTGGGTGGCAGAGATGGCGGCCCAAGCCCAGCGGGCAATCGCTGAAGGCGATCTGCGGGAAGACGTAGATCCCGAACGGCTCAGCCAATCGCTGGTCGGAGCGATGATTGGCACGCGGTTGCTCTCCATCGCCACATCCCGGCTACGCAGCGGTGAAGGCTTGATGGAAGAACTCAACGCCCGATTGAGTGAGATCTGGATCCTGCTGCTGCCCGGCATTGCCGCCGAAGCGTCGCTGGCGTATTTCCAGCAATTCCTTGCTCGCGAAGCCATGCGTCATGCCCGGCCCAGTGCGCCCGCGGCTGCCACCGTTGGAGCGTCGGAATTTAACTAGGCAAATGCTGCAGCGACCCCGCAGCGCCCGGCTTGCCGCGGTCACGATCGCCACGGAGCCAGTCGTGGGCGAACTTCACTAAGCGCTGACGTCGCAGGTGGGGCGGCGATCCCTGGTTGATTCGGGCGGGAACATCGCCGACGTCGAAATCGTGCTAGCGCTCCTCTTCCCAGAGTTGTTCGGTCAAGTCCTGGAAAGCTGCGAGGGCAAATTTGTCATCGGCGCGCATCACCGCCGACCGGCTCATCAGGGCTCGAACCACCGATCCGTCCTTATGCGCCAGCTCAACGACCAAGTTCGCCAAGGCATGGACGAACGAGAGTAGCGATGATTCCGATTCGGGGGCCTGATGGAAAATCTCGTGGAACCGCAGCGCCAGGACCTCTTCCGGATCGCACCCCACCATGTGGGCAAACGCGGTGTTGGTGAACAGAATGCTGCCATCATCCGCGATAGCGAGCACGGGAACCGGGATCC
>JAVROZ010000237.1:0-5495 GCA_032162485.1 Mycobacterium sp. | reverse complement strand
TGGATTCCGCGTTACGTGTGGTGCCGCACGGCGTGGTGGGGGAGTTGTATCTGTCCGGTGCGCAGCTGGCCCGCGGGTACGTCGGCAAGTCTGCGATGACGGCGGCACGCTTCGTGGCGGACCCGTTTCGCCCCGGTCGCCGCATGTATCGCACCGGCGACCTGGTTCGCCGGCTGCCGCATGGCGGCTACGCCTATCTAGGGCGTGGCGATACCCAGGTGAAGATCCGCGGCTATCGCGTCGAGATCGGGGAAATCGAGGCCGTACTGCGAAATCAGCCTGAGGTGCATGATGCCGCCGTTGCGGTAGTGCGCCGCGATACCGGCTCAATCCTGGTGGGTTTCGTTGTGTGGCAACAAGGTCTGGATTGCGACCCGGTCCAGTTACGTGCCACGCTCATCGAACACCTGCCGTCGTACATGGTTCCGGCCCGGGTGGTGGCGCTGCCTGCGCTGCCGGTGAACGCCAACGGCAAACTGGATGGCAGTGCGCTGGACCGGCTGGCCTACGACGCGCTGACCCGGGTGACCGAAAATGGCGCGGCGTCGGCGTCCACCGAAACCGAACGGGTGCTGTGCGAACTGTTCGCCGAGCAGTTCAGCGGCGTGGTACCGCATGTCGACGACGACTTCTTCTCGCTCGGGCTGGACAGCATCATGGCCATCTCCGTGGTCCATCGGGCGCAGCGGCGCGATATCCCGGTGAGTCCCCGAATGGTGTTGAGCTGCCCTACCATTCGCCAACTGGCGGCGGCGATCGATGCGAGAGGCGACTCGGAAGGCGCGGTGGCGGTCGCCGAATACGGTGAGGTGCTGCCGCTGCCGATGGTGTCCTGGGTAAACGAGTACGGCAATTACCGGCGCTTCACCAATACCATCCTGATGCGCCTGCCCGCCGACATCGAGCGGTCGGAAATTGAACTCGTGCTGCAGATGCTGCTCGACGGGCATGAAGTACTGCGGTCGATTCTGACGGAGACACCCAGCGGAGCTCGCCTGGTCACCCGCGAACCCGGTGTGGTCAGCGCCGCCGATCTGCTGTCCCGGGTGGAGGTACCGACTTCCACCGAAGCCGAATTCGGAGCAGCCGTCTCCGATTCTGCGCGAGAAGTGATGGATGAAATCGATCCGCCTGCCGGTGAAATGGTACGAGCGGTGTGGTTCGCCGGCGCTGATGGCCGGCAGCTGCTGTTACTCACCATTCACCACCTGGTGGTGGACGTGGTGTCCTGGCACATCCTGGTGAGCGACATCAAGGAGGCGTGGCGTTCGATGCAGGCCGGGGTGACGCCGAAAGCACTGCCCGAGTTCACTTCCTACCGCCGTTGGTCGCAGTTGATGTGGGAGAGGGCCGAAGCACCGGAGGTTTTGGCCCAGCGCGACTACTGGAGTGCGCAGGTCCGTGATTTCGATCCCGCGTTGGGTACGCGGCATGTGGATCCGACTCGCGACACCTGGTCGCAGTTGCAGGTCACCACGGTGTACACCCCGGTCGAGGTCACCGAGCGCCTGCAGGCCGCGCTCACTCGAGAAGACCGGATGCGCGAAATCTTGTTGTGCGCCGCGACGATCGCCATCTCGAGTTGGCGCCGTATTCGCAACCAGGATCCGTCGTCGGGCGCGCTCATCACACTGGATAGTCACGGACGGGCCGATACCATCATGGGCACCGACACCGCGAACACCGTCGGCTGGTTCACCAATGCCTTCCCGGTGCGACTGGGCGTGGGTGCGGCCCCGGATCTTCTGGATATCGAGCGACTCGAGACAAATCCTGAGTCGGTGCGGGTGCTACTCGACTCGGTGACCAGTTACCTCGACGGAATCCCTTATCAGGGCTTGGATTACGGTCTGCTTCGCTACGTCCAGCGCAGCCCCGAGTTGCAGGACACAGCAGAACCGCAACTCCTGTTCAACTACATGGGCCGCCTGGACCTCAGAGGCACCACGCAAGAACCATGGTCGCTGCTCAGCGGAGCTGAAATCGCAACGTTGCCGATCGATCCCGAGCCAGATCTACCCCTGCGTTTCGCCTTGAACATGAGCGTGCTGGTAGGTGCCACCCCGGTGGGTTCGGTGCTGATCAACAACATGTTATGGAGTGACGCCCTGTTCGTTGGCCCCGACATCGAGCGTCTGACCGGTTTTTGGCAGCGCGCAATCGCCGTGCTGGCGACCGGCCTGGACGCCAACTCGACCGAGAAGCTGGCCTAGAAAGGATTCTCGATGGTGCCCGGAGGAGACAGGATCAGCAGGGACGAGATCAGGCAGACGATCTCGGCTCAGCTCGGTTGTGCGCCGGCCGACGTCGCAGACCACGACGATCTCATCCAGTTGGGCCTCAACTCGATCCGCATGATGGCGCTGGCCGGAGGCTGGCGTAAGGGTGGCGCCGACATCACCTTTGCGGAGCTGGCGGCCAATCCGACCGTTGAATCCTGGTATGAATTGCTCAGCGCGGAGCAGGCCGGCGCCACACCGGCGGCGCCCCCCGCCGTGCCCGCCGATCCTGTCGCCGACGACGAGCCTTTCCCGTTGGCCCCCATGCAGCACGCCTATTGGATCGGCCGATCCGACGAACAGGAACTCGGCGGTGTCGCGGCCCACCTCTACGTCGAATTCGACGGCGGGGCAATAGATCCGCGGCGGCTGGAACGGGCGGTGGCCGATCTCGTCGCGGCACATCCGATGCTTCGCACCCGGTTCCTTGCGGACGGAACTCAGCAGTCGATGCCCCGACCCGGTCGATCGGTGTTCGAGGTGATCGATCTGCGCGGCGAAGATGCGGTGGCAGCCGAATCGGTGCTGACAGAGTTGCGCGATCGGAAAACCCACCAGCGGTTGGCGATTGAAGATGGCCAGGTCATCGACATCGCGCTGACGCTGTACCAAGATCGCAGTCGGCTGCACCTGGACGTCGATATGCTGGCCGGCGACGCGATGAGCTATCGCGTGCTGGTCACGGATCTGGCCGCTGCGTACCACGGCGCGACGCTGCCGACTCCTGGTTACAGTTATCGCGATTATTGCCAACGGGCCCAGGGAAACCAAGCCGCACGTGAGCGAGACCGGCAGTGGTGGCAGCAGCGGTTGCCCGAGATGCCTGGTGCACCAGAGCTTCCCACGATTTCGACGCGAGAACGCACCACGCCACACCGCACCGTCCGGTATGACCATTGGTTGGCGCCGGAAGCCAAGCAGAGTCTGGTCGCGCAGGCGCATGCGCGCGGTCTCACCCCGGCCGTGACCATGGCGGCTGTTTTTGCCGACACCGTCGGCGGTTGGTCAGCGCAAGACAGGTTCTTGCTGAATGTTCCGCTGTTTCACCGCGAATCGGTGCATCCCGACATCGACCGGGTGATCGGCGACTTTACGTCGTCGCTGATGCTTGAGGTTGATGTCAGCGAGAACACGTCGGTTACCGACCGGGCGCAAGCGATCCAGCGCGCCATGTACGAAAGTGGCTCGCATGCCGCCTATTCCGGGCTTGAAGTACTGCGTGACCTGGGCAGGCATCGGGGCGAACCGGTGCTGGCGCCGGTGGTCTTCACCAGCGCGCTCGATCTGGGCGAGCTGTTCGCGGACAAGGTCACCAAAACCTTCGGTGAGCCGGTGTGGATTATTTCGCAGGGGCCCCAGGTGTTGCTGGATGCCCAGATCACCGAGTTGCGCGGCGGATTGCTGATCAACTGGGATGTCCGCGAGTCCGCATTTCCACGAGGCATGGTCGACGCCATGTTCACCAGGTTCATTGCGACGGTCCAGCACCTCGGTGAGGGTGAGGCGGGCTGGGGTGCCGAGGCCGCTGTGCGGTTGCCATGTACGCAGGCGACGACACGTGCCGCGATCAACGCCACCGACGGTCCGGTCTCCGGACGGTGCTTGCATCAGGGCTTCTTCGCTCACGCCGAGGTCCACCCCGATGACCCTGCTGTGGTGTGGGGACTGGGCGAATTGGCGGGTGGGTGGAGTTACCGACAGCTGGCGCAGAGTGCGCTCGCGGTCGCGGGGGCGCTGCGCTCGCACGGTGTGGGACCAGGCGATGCGGTCGCCGTTCAGCTACCCAAGGGGCCAGGTCAAATCCTGGCCGCGCTCGGAGTTCTCGCCGCCGGAGCGGCGTATGTGCCGATCAGCTTCGACCAGCCGGATGCGCGCCGCGCGAGGATTCTGCAGACCGCTGACGTTGTCGCGGCGCTCTCTGTGGACGGTGGCCAGCTAGCCCCCGACATCGCCTGCCTTTCCGTTGATGCGGCACGCCACCATTCAGCACCGCTGCAGGCACCCGTGTTTCCCGATACGAGTGCGATCGCCTACGTGCTCTTCACCTCGGGCTCCACGGGTTTGCCCAAAGGGGTGGAGGTTCCACACAGCGCCGCGATGAACACCATCGACGCGGTGAACGAGTACTTCGACGTCGGGAACCGGGATCGCGCGCTCGCGTTATCTGCCCTGGAATTCGATTTGTCGGTATACGACATCTTCGGCATGCTCTCGGCGGGCGGTGCGGTCGTCGTGGTCGATCACGAGCAGCGGGCCGCAGCCGCCGCGTGGGTCGAACTGATTCGCCAGCACCGGGTTTCGATCCTCAATTGCGTGCCGAGCATCCTCGAAATGATCCTGGAGTCCGGCGGAGATCGTCTCGGCGATTCGTTGCGGGTGGCGATCCTTGGCGGCGACTGGGTCGGGGCCGAGCTGGCTCGCATGCTGGCCAAGCTGGTTCCCGGTTGCCGATTCGCCGGCCTGGGCGGAGCCACGGAGACAGCCATCCACAGCACCGTGTGCGAAGTGGTCGGCGACCCACCGCCGCACTGGGCGACGGTGCCGTTCGGTACGCCCTTGCGCAATGTCCGGTGCCGGGTGGTATCGCCGTCGGGCCGCGACTGCCCGGACTGGGTTCCCGGTGAACTCTGGGTGGGTGGTGCGAATGTTGCTGCGGGCTACCGCAATGACCCGCAGCGCACCGCGCAGCGTTTCGTCGAACACGACGGCATTCGCTGGTACAAAACGGGAGACGTGGCCAGATACTGGCCCGACGGCACCATCGAATTCCTCGGTCGCACCGACCACCAGGTGCAGATCCGGGGCTACCGGGTCGAACTCGGCGAGGTGGAAAACGCGCTTCGTACCGTGCCGGGGGTGCGGCACGCGGTCGCCGCCGTCGTCGGTGCGAGCGCACCCAAGCTGGTCGCGGCGATCGCGGGTGACCTCGGCACGGCGACTGAAGGGCTCTCCGCACCCGTCGCGGAGCTGTTGCCGAGCTACATGATTCCGACCCGCATCGAGCACCTGGATCGGATTCCGTTGACCGCCAACGGAAAACTGGATCGCCGCGCAGTGGTCGCCCTACTCGAAGCGCCAGAACACTCATTCCACGGCGCACTCGACAGCTCCCCGCGCAACGAACTGGAGGCGGCGCTCGCCGAGATCGTCGCCGAGGTGCTCGGACATGCCGGCGAAAAATCGGTGGGCGTGCATGACGATTTCTTCGCCCTCGGC
>JAVROZ010000236.1:0-3080 GCA_032162485.1 Mycobacterium sp. | reverse complement strand
GACCGGCGGCCACCATCCGCTCACCCACCAACGCCGAAAGCCGGAATGGACCTTTGAGATTGAGGTTGAACACCGAGTCGTACAGCTTCTCGGTGACGTCGCTCAGTTTGCCGTAGAGCGGTGACATTCCGGCGTTGTTGATCAACGTGTCGACCTTGCCGAACCGGTCGTAAGTCGCCTCGACCAATCCGTCGAGCTGATCCCAACGGCCCACGTGGACCTGATAGGGCATGGCGGCGCGGCCGGTTTCGGCCCCGATCTCCTTGGCAACCGCCTCGCAGTTGTCGATGTTGCGGCTGGCGATCACGACGTCGGCTCCACAGCGGGCCATCCCGAACGCCATCTCGCGGCCAAGTCCGCGGCTACCGCCGGTGATCAGCACCACCTGGTCGGTGAGGTCGAAAAGGCGATCTGCATAACCCATTACGTGGCCCCCATCGTCACCCTCTGCTCGACCGGGCAAGCTCGGCCGCCGTAGCGATGAGTCCCGGGATCATCGCCCCGAATGCGTCTTTGATCTTTGGATCGACTTTCCCGGTCCGCACGCCGGCCGCGTACGTCTTCTCCAGCACGATCCCCAGTTTCCAATTCGCCAAAACCAGGTAATAGTCAATGTTTTCGGTGGACAGTCCACTGACCGACTCGTAATGCGCGAGCAATTCGCTGCGCTTGGGCATGCCCTGCATATCGAGGTAGAACCCGTCGGCGCGCGGTTCCTCACCGTCATAGCCCAGCAGGGCCCACGCCAGGTCAAGCAGCGGATCTCCGACTGTCGTCATCTCCCAGTCCACGATCGCGGCCAGCCGGGCCGGTTCGCCGTGTTCGAACATGACGTTGGCGAACTGGTAGTCGCCGTGCATGATGCCCGGTTGGTAGTGCACCGGCCGGTTGCGGCGCAGCCAGTCCGCGGCCTCGTCCAGCCCGGGCAGCTCCCGAACTTTGTACGCGTCCAGGAACTTCAGCCAGCGGTCTACCTGTCGCTCGTGAAATCCGTCGGGGCGGCCGAAACCCTCGAGGCCTTGGGCGCGCCAGTCCACCCGGCCGAGTTTGGCGGCGCCTTCGATGAGCTGGAAAGCCAGCTTGCGTCGGGCCGGCAAATCGGTGTCGAACGGCGCCTCCCACCCACCGTCCATCGGGCTCCATCCGTCGATCGCCCGCATCAGGTAGAAGGGCAGGCCGAGCACCGAACCGGTCTCGTCGGCGGCAATCAGCTCGGCATGCGGCACGTCGGTCCCACGCAGCGCCCGCACCAGCCGAATCTCCCGCAACAGACCGTCGACCCGGTCCGCATCGGCGCGCGGGCCGGGCATCCGTAGCACCATGCGCTCCGGTCCGCGGTGTACCAGGTACAACGTGTTCTGTGAGCCGCCGCTGAGCCGATCCAGCACCGGCTCCTCGCCCTGGCCCACCACCTCGTTGGAGTCGAGCCAACGGCCAAGGACGCCGGCATCCAGTTCGGTTCCGCTCGCAGTCACCATTGTCTGCACACCCCGCTCTCTATCCGGAGAATAGCATTCTCTCGGCTCTCCAACCCCGTCGAACTGCGCATGCGAGGCTTGGCGCATGCAACTGCTCCTGGTTCGGCATGCGTTGCCGCTGCGCAGCGACCACGGCGAGGGTTCCGACCCAGAGCTGTCGGAAACCGGGTTTGCGCAGGCCGCACGGCTGCCCGACGCGCTGACCCGCTTTCCCGTCTCCCGCGTGTTGAGCAGCCCGCAGCGCCGTGCCATCCAGACTGCCGAACCAGTCGTGGCGGCCCGCGAGCTGGCGGTTGAGATCGACGATCGCCTGGCCGAGTACGACCGCGATCTGGCCTCGTACATCCCCGTTGAGCAAATCCGCACTGAATTTCCGGAGGAATGGGCGCGCATGGCCCAGGGGCATCTGCCCAGCGCCGTGGACGAGGACGCTTTTCGCGCCCGGGTTCGGGCGGCGGTTGACGATCTCGTCGCCGGCGCTGACCCCGACGAGACGATCGCGGCGTTCAGCCACGGTGGCGTGATCAACGTCGTGCTGCACGAGATTCTGGGCACCGCGCGGCTATTGTCTTTTCCCATCGACTACGCCTCGGTGACCCGGCTGTTGTTCTCCCGGACCGGTCAGGCGACGGTGGCAACGGTTAACTCCACCGAACACGTGTGGGATCTGCTGCCGAGAAATCAGCGGTGGTGAGGCGACGATGCATGCCGTGGAACGGCATGAGGTGGGGGCACCTCCCGCTTGCGGGGGAGAGCCGAACAATGTGCGATGGTGAGGCGACGATGGATGCCGTGAGCGGCATGAGCGGAGCTGTACAAATCAGCGGTGGTAAACATATCCGGTGACCTCGACTGACCGACTCAACGGGCTTGACCTGCCCGCACTGGACCGGTACCTGCGTTCACTGGGCATCGCGCGCGTTGGAGAGCTGGGCGGCGAGTTCATTTCGGGCGGCCGCTCCAATCTGACCTTCCGCGTCTATGACGACGCCACGAGCTGGCTGGTTCGGCGCCCGCCCTTGCACGGGCTGACACCGTCGGCACACGACATGGGCCGCGAGTACAAGGTCGTGGCCGCGCTGCAGAACACCCCGGTTCCGGTGGCCCGCACGGTCGCGCTGTGCGAGGACGACTCGGTGCTGGGCGCCCCCTTCCAGATCGTCGAATTCGTTGCCGGGCAAGTGGTACGCAGGCGGCCCCAACTCGAATCGCTCGGCCGCCGCGCCATCGACGGCTGCGTTGACGCGTTGATCCGGGTGCTCGTGGACTTACACAGCGTCGACCCGGACTCCGTCGGGCTGAGCGACTTCGGCAAACCCAGCGGCTATCTGGAGCGTCAGGTGCGCCGGTGGGGCTCGCAATGGCAGTTGGTGCGTCTGCCCGACGACCGCCGCGACGGCGACGTAGCGCGGCTGCACGCTGCTCTGCAGCAAGCCATTCCGCAACAGAGCCGGACCTCGATCGTGCACGGCGACTACCGGATTGACAACACCATCCTGGACGCCGACGACCCGACTCGGGTGCGCGCCGTGGTGGACTGGGAGCTTTCGACGCTGGGCGACCCGATCAGCGACGCAGCGCTGATGTGCGTCTACCGCGACC
>JAVROZ010000235.1:0-6487 GCA_032162485.1 Mycobacterium sp. | reverse complement strand
ATCATTGCGTGCCGCGCGAGTTGATTGACCCAGTTCTGCCGCCGAGCAAGATAGGGCTGCTCGACTGCGGGGGCTTGGGCGTCGCCGCCTGCTCTAGTCAGGTGGCTGGCCAGTTGGGCGGTCAACTAGCTCCTTTCAAGTCCCTTTGCTGCCTCTGTTCACATGGGCACCGCTTGCGTCACGCTGATATTTGATAAAACATGTGTTGTCTGGGTCACATTAACGGCCCACGAAGTCCTTAACAAGAGCTGAGCGAAGACCCGATCAGCCGCTGAAAGGCCTGGCAGGCCACGTGAACGCACCTCTATCGGCCGCACCGGACCGGAAGCCCCGGAAGCGCCGACCGATGCGCCGGGCGCAGCTGTCCGACGAGGTGGCAGGCCATCTGCGGACGGCGATCATGTCTGGGACGTTGCGCGCGGGAACGTTCATCCGGCTCGACGAGACCGCCGCCGAACTCGGTGTCAGCATCACCCCGGTGCGCGAGGCACTGCTGAAGTTACGCGGTGAGGGCATGGTGCAGCTGGAGCCGCATCGCGGTCACGTGGTGCTGCCACTGACCCGGCAGGACATCGAGGACATTTTCTGGCTGCAGGCCACCATCGCCCGGGAACTGGCCGTCAGCGCGACCCAGGGGATCACCGAACGGGAGATCGTCGAATTGGAGCGCATCAACGACCTACTGGCGGCCGCGGTCGGGACCGGTGATGCCGAGGCGATCGCCTCGCTCGAGTTCTCGGTCCACCGCGTCTTCAATCAGGCCAGTGGACGGATCAAACTGGCCTGGTTTCTGCTCAACGCCGCGCGCTACATGCCGGCGCAGCTGTATGCCGCCGATCCCCAGTGGGGTGAGGCCGCGGTCGACAACCACCACAGGTTGATCGCCGCGCTGCGCAGTCGCGACTCCGTCGCGGTGGTCGAACACACGGCCTGGCAATTCACCGACGCGGCCCGACGGCTGATCGAGACGCTGGATCGGACCGGAAGCTTCAGCTAGCCAGTTCCTCGGCACGCTGCTTGACGTTGGCGGCGAGTTGCTCCAGCACGTTGTTCAGCAGCATCTTCACCATCGGCGCGGGCACCGGCATGCTGGGTTCGATGTCGATGTCCACCGTGAGCAGGCTGTCGGCACCGGTCGCCACCACACTGAACAGTTGCTCTTGCTTGGTGAACAGATCGCCCTGCTGCATCACGGTCTGGATCTGGTTCTCGCCGGGGTAGTACACGGCGTGGATATAGACGCCTTCGAAGCCGTTGATAGAGGTGTCGAGTCGCACCTGGCTGGCACGGCCGTCGTCGTAGCGGGCAAGCACCCAGGCACCCTTGATGCCTTCATTCCATTCCGGGTATCGCTCGATGTCGGAGACGATGCCCATGATGACAGCGGCATCGGCGCTCACCTCGACCGTCTTGCTCAGAACTGGCATTGGCAGAGCATATCTGCGACAAATCGCGCTCAACTGACGCAGGCGGTCTCCAGAAGTGCACGGATGGCGTCGGGAATCGGGACCGGTCTGCGGCTGTCCCGGTCGACGTAGACATGCACCCAGTGCCCCAGCGCGGCAATCGACTGCTGGGCCGCCTTGAATACCCCAAGTCGGTAGGTGACGCTGCTGCGGCCCAGGCGCGTGACAGCCAGACCGACTTCGAGGCGTTCCGGGAAAGCCAGCTCGGCGAAGAATCGGCAACCCGACTCCGCGACGATGCCCAGCTCGGGGATGTTGAGTGGGTCGACGCCGGTGCTCGTGGTGATCCAGGCGTTGATCGCGGTGTCGAAGAGTTGGTAGTACACCGCGTTGTTGAGGTGACCGAACATGTCGTTGTCGGCCCAGCGGGTGAGCACCGGCCAGAGCACCGGGAAGTCGGCGCTGGTGAGGTCGTCTCGCCCGGACGGAACTGACGGGGGAACCCCTGGAGCCTGAGCCATGGTTGTATTCCAGCATGTCTCACATCCGCGGAGCGGTGCTGGAGCGGATCGGTGCGGCACGGCCGTACGCCGATTCCCGGCCGATCAGCATCGTCGACCTCGACCTGCAGGACCCGCGCAGTGGTGAGGTGTTGGTGCGTATCGAAGCCGCGGGTGTCTGCCACTCCGATCTTTCGGTGGTGGACGGCAACCGGGTGCGGCCGGTGCCGATGCTGTTGGGACATGAAGCGGCGGGGATCGTCGAAGCCCTCGGTGATGGTGTCGATGATCTGACAGTCGGCCAACGCGTGGTGCTGGTGTTTTTGCCGCGCTGCGGGCACTGCGCGGCCTGTGCGACGAACGGCCTGACGCCCTGCGAACCAGGCAGCGCCGCGAACAACGCCGGGACACTGCTCGGGGGCGGGACGCGGCTCGCCCGCGACGGTCACCCGGTCTACCATCACCTCGGCGTCTCGGGTTTCGCCACGCACGCCGTTGTCAATCGGGCCAGTGCAGTTGCGGTGCCCGCCGACGTGCCACCCAGCGTCGCCGCCCTGCTCGGGTGCGCAGTGCTGACCGGTGGGGGCGCGGTGCTCAATGTGGGCAATCCAGGATCGGGCCAGTCGGTAGCCGTCGTCGGGCTCGGAGGGGTAGGCATGGCGGCGGTGCTTACCGCATTGACCTACGCCGGAGTGCGTGTCATCGGCGTCGATCAACTACCCGAAAAGCTCTTCGCTGCAGAAGCTTTGGGTGCACACGAGTCCTACACGCCGGAGCAGGCCGCCGACGCGGGGCTCAAGGCCGACGTGGTGGTCGAAGCCGTCGGCCATCCTCGCGCATTGGAGACCGCAATCGCATTGACGGCGCCGGGCGGGCGCACGATCACGGTCGGGCTGCCGAGACCGGATGCGCGAATCAGCCTGTCGCCGTTGGGTTTTGTCGCCGAAGGCCGCGCGCTGATCGGTAGCTATCTCGGATCGGCGGTGCCGAGTCGCGACATTCCCCGCTTCGTTTCGCTGTGGCAGTCCGGCCAGCTGCCGGTGGAATCGCTGGTGTCATCCACGATCCGGCTGGACGACATCAACGAGGCGATGGACCACCTAGCCGACGGCACCGCCGTGCGTCAGCTCATCACGTTCTGACGCATGAATATGAACAACGAGATGACCCTCCCCGACCGGGTGTATCGCCTACTGCGACTGCCGTTGCCGGCGGTATCACTACGCAACATTGTCATTGTGGCCGCGCTGTCGGTCATCGTGGTGGTGATCATGCTCGGCACGTGGGTGTGGGTCGGAGTCACCAATGATCAGTACAGCCAATTGGATCGACGACTGGACTCGGTGAGCAGCCTGGGCGATGTGAGCACACTGCTGGTCAGCCCACTGCCATCGGCCACCGCCCAGCCCGCCCCAGACGGCAGCCTGGTCCGGACGGTGCGAGTGGGCGGGAGCACCGTTTCGATGCCGAGCAGCATCGTGCTGCCGGTACTGCCGGTCGGCTACGTCACCACGACCATCAACGCTGTCCCGTACCGAGTGCGGACCTTCACCGCGGGAGGCGCGACCGTGGCGCTGGGTGCGCCGCTGGCCCATGCGCAACATCGGATCGATCAGTTGCACCTTCGGGTGCTGCTGATCTGCGGCAGCGTCATCGTGGGCACATTCTTGGTGGGCAGCGTCATGTGGTTGATCATGATCAACCCGTTCCGACTGCTGGCCCAGCAGGCCCGTGCGATCAATGCTCAATCCAATCCAGACGAAGTCAAAGTACGCGGCGTGTGGGAAGCCGTCGAAATCGCCGAGGCCGTCGAGGGCATGCTGGCGCGCATCGGCGACGAACAACAGCGCACGAAGGCCGCGTTGGACTCGGCCCGCGACTTCGCCTCCGTCGCCTCGCATGAACTACGTACGCCACTGACCGCGATGCGGACCAATCTCGAGGTGCTGTCAACCCTGGAGTTGCCCGCCCAGCAGCGCGAGGAGGTGCTCGCCGATGTGATGCGCACCCAGAGCCGAATCGAGGCCACGCTTTCGGCACTGGAAAGGCTGGCGCAGGGTCAGACCATCACCACGGAGGACTTTGTGCCACTTGATATCACCGAACTTTTGGATCGCGCCGCCCACGATGCCGTGCGCACCTACCCCGACCTGACTGTGTCGCTGCTGCCCTCGCCCGCGTTGTTGATGTTGGGACTGCCTACGGGTCTGCGGCTGGCGGTCGACAACGCTATCGCCAACGCGGTCAAGCACGGCCATGCCGACCGAGTGCAGCTCTCCGCGGTCAGCTCCCGCGACGGAGTGCAAATCGCCGTCGATGACGACGGCACCGGCGTACCCGAACACGAACGCAGATCGGTCTTCGAACGGTTTTCCCGGGGTTCCACCGCGTCGCATTCCGGATCTGGCCTCGGTCTCGCGTTGGTGGCACAGCAGGCACAACTACACGGCGGCAACGCATCCCTGGAAGCCAGTTCACTCGGCGGCGCCAGGTTGCTGCTGCAGCTGCCCGGTCCACGGCCGCCCGCCGAGAACTAGTTGAATGCCCTGGACAACGCGTCGCCCTGCAGAGCGAACAGCCGTTGGGACGCCGACCACTCCGGAAGCTACGAATCAAATCCATGGCTGGCGCCGGGAAATACGTGGAGCTCGGTCCCGACACCGGCGCGAAGCAGTCGCAGCGCGTATTCCACTGCCTCGTCCCGAAACGGATCGATCTCCGCACATGTGATGAATGCCCTTGGCAGACCGGCTAATTGGGTCCGCCTGGCCGGCACAGCCGCCGGCGCCGGTGACTGGTCGGCCAGGTAGTGGCGCCACATCAGTTCGGCGCCCTCGCCGTCGAAGGCCGGGCTCGCCCGAAACTCCGTCCTGGACGCGGTCGGGCGATCGTCGAGCACCGGCTGGTGCAGTAGCTGGAACACCACCGGCGGCACCACACCGTCGGCGGCGCGGTGCGCCAGGCACGCGGCGAGGGCTGCCCCGGCGCTGCTGCCCGCGACCGCGACGCGCGCGGGGTCGATGCCCAGTTGAGCCGCGTCGTCGACAACCCAGTTAAGGACGCCGGCCGCGTCGTCGAGCGCGGCCGGAAACGGGTCCTCGGGCGCGAGTCGGTAGTCGACCGACACCACCGCACAACGTGCGCGGCGGGCGAGCTCCAAGCATTGCCGGTGATCGGTGTCGAGGTTACCCAGCGCGAAACCGCCTGCGTGACAATAGACGACGACCGGCGCCGGCCCGATCTGGCCGGCGTACCGGTAGATGCGCACCGGCACGGTCCCGGCGGTCGCCTGTGCAGTCGCCTGTTGGATGGCCACGCCCGCGGTGTCCTGCCGGGCCTCGGAGCGACGCTGGTTCATCGACTCCCGGATCAGCGGAATCGCGTCGGCGGTGAAGATGGTCCGGGTCACCGCTACGCCGCGCAGCGCGGGATCCAGCCGATCGGCTAGCGAATCTGCAGGCATTGCCCACCGTCGACGACGAGTTCTGATCCGGTGATGAACGAGGCCTCCTCGGAGACCAGAAACGCGACCGCATCGGCTACTTCGGCGGGACGGCCGAGCCGGCCGAGCATCGCCACTGAGGCCAGGCGCTGCTGGATACTCTCGTCGAGCATCGAAGTCGCGATCGGCCCGGGGAACACCGCATTGACGCGAATGCCGTCCGGTCCGAGTTCGGCGGCGGCGGCCTGGGTCAGGCCCCGCAATGCCCACTTCGCCGAACCGTAGGCGCAGTGCTGAGGGAAAGGCCGAATCGCACCGGTGCTGCAGATATTGACGATCGCCGCATCGTCGGCCGCCCGCAGGTGCGGGAGCGCGTTGCGGATACCCAGGAATGCACCCAGACAGTTGACCCGCCAGGAGTTTTCGAAGTCTTCGACCGTCTCGTCGGCCAGCGCTGCCCGGTGCAGCCGGCCGGCGTTGTTGACCAGCGTGCTGAGCCCACCGAATCGGTCGACAACGGCGGCGACCGCGGCCTCCCACTGCGCAGGGTCGGTTACGTCCAAGGAGATTCCCGCTACCGCGTCGTCACCGAGTTCGGCTACCGCAGCAGTCAGGTCGTCGGCGCGCATATCGCTGGCCGCGACGGAATATCCCTTGGCCCGAAGCCTTTTCACAATAGCCAGGCCCTGCCCGCCGGCGGCTCCGGTGACCAATGCGACTCGGGTCATGGTTGGGACACTTCGGGTCTGGCGCTGAGTCCACCACTGGTGATGAACCGGCACCGCCGGCGGCGGAACAGCCACTGGTCCTGCCGCCGAACCAGGTCGTCGTCGTAGAGCGCCGAGCGTGAGTGTCGGGTGCCGGCATCGACGAACAGCATCTGCGAGCGCACCGACGCAGTGCCCTGCAGGACGTCTATCCGCGAGGCTCCGATCAGATGCAACCCGTTCGGCGCCGCGCGGAACATCGTGCGGATGCCCTCGTGACCGTCGAATATTTTTCCGTAGACTTCGAACTCTGCGTCTTCGGTGAATAACCTCACACACTCGTCAATGTCGTCAGCATCCAGGGCGAGTGCGTAGCAGGCCAGCAATTCGCGGATCGCGTCTGGATCGTTCATCGCGCGGTCGCCTCACCTA
>JAVROZ010000234.1:0-3478 GCA_032162485.1 Mycobacterium sp. | reverse complement strand
CCAGAAGATTGGCCCGCGCTCACACGACAGGATGTACTGGGCAACCCGCCAGCCGGCATTGGCGTCGCCGAGCAGGCGATGTGCAGGCACGCGGACGTCGACGAACGACGTCGAGCAGAACTCGTCGACGTCGGCCATCGTGCGCAGCGGGCTCACGCTGACGCCGGGGGTGTCCATGTCCACCAAAAACGCACTGACGCCACGGGACCCGGGCTCGCCGGTCCTGGCGAGGAGGACGCACCGGGTGGCGTGTTGCGCGAAGCTGGTCCACAGCTTCTCTCCGTTGATCACCCAGCCGTCGCCTTCGGCCCGTGCGCTCGTCCGCAGCGATCCCAGGTCGCTGCCCGTGTCCGGCTCAGAGAACCCCTGACACCAAAACTCATCACCGCGCAGCAACCGCGGAAAGATCTCTTCGATCACTTCCGGCCGACCGAACTCGGCAACCGCCGGCCCCAAGACCTCGTGCATCGACCACGAGGTGGTGTGCACCAGAGCGCGGCTGGTGAGCTCTTCACCGAGCACTGCGCGAAGGGTCGGCGTGCCGCCGAAACCGCCGAGACGTTTCGCCCATCCCCAGCGCATCCAGCCCTCGTCGAACAGCATCTGCTGGACGCGGCGTTGGTGATCAAGCTGGGCGGTGACGCTGCCGTCTCCGAGCGGAGCAACGAGTTCCAGGCCCCGCGCGTCGATCCAGGCACGCAGCCCCGCGCGAAAATCGTGCACCTGCACGGCGACGCTCCGTTCTCAGGACGTGATGAACCCGGACGCGGCATAGGCGTCTCGAATCGGGCCCTTGAGCTTGTCGGGGAACGCGGTCTGCGGTGGCCGGGAATGGGGGTAGTCGCCCACCGGCAGGCCGAGGAGGCTGGCACCGAACTTGAACCCCGCGCCCCAGTGCGTGAACATGCCCGGCCGCCCCGGGTGCTCCTGGTAGCGGCGGCTGGCGGCCTTCATATCCGCGAGCCCGGTCTCGGCGGCGAACTTCTCGGCCCGTTCGAATTCGCCGGCCACCAGGCGGGCACGCCACTCAGAAAATAGTTTGAGTCCGGGCTTTTCGTACAGATACAACGCAGAACCCAGCGCCCCGGGATGGGGTATGCCCAGCCGGATACCGGCCTCGTCGTTGGCCTCCCACAGCACCATCTCCGGCGCCAGCTTGTGGACCTCGAGGCTGTGCTCGGCGTCCAGCAGCCCGTTCTTCAGCCCGCACAACGCTGGGATTTCGCGGTACAACTCCACACACTCAGCCGGCGTAAGCACCAATCCGGTGGAATGAGAGTTGAAGAACCCCAGCGGCATATCGGTGCGGTTGGCGACATAACGCAGATACTCCAGCACCCCAGATTTGCCGGAGCACTCGAAGTAGGGCGTGAGGATGTAGCAGATGTCGACGCCGAGTTCTTGGGCGTGCAGGGTCAACTCGACACACTGTTTGGCGGTATCGGTGCTCGACATCACCTGCACCAGCGCGCTTGGCTTGACCTTGCGCGCCTCCTCCACAGCTACCCGCACGACGTCCTTGAGCTCGTCGGTGGTCAGCGACCAAAATTCGGCGATACCGCCGGTGAGCCAAATCCCGTCCTGATCCAGATCGAGCAGGCAGTGCCGCACCAGCGCGCGCAGGGCTGCGTAGTCGATGTCGTCGCCATCCAGACCAGAGAACGGCGTGTACAGCGAGCTGCAATTGCCCCATAAATGTTGCGAAGCCCAGTCCTTGGCTTCCTTACCTGTGACGGGCGTGGCCACAAGTCGCTCCCTTCCCAGCCGGTCGCCGGCACAGTTTTCGGGCGAAATTGATGACTACCCTATGCGCGTCATGGTAGAACGTCATGTGCGTGATGCGCAACGCAGCATGCACTGAAACAGCATCCAATACTTCCGCCCGGTGCTGCACTCGACTAAAAGGATCGAGGCCCGCATGTCTTACAGCTCCGAAGGCAAGGTCGTGGTGATCTCCGGTGCCTCGATGGGCGTCGGCCGGGCGACGGCTCAGCGGTTTGCGCGGGATGGCGCGACGGTGGTGCTACTGGCCCGTCGCAAGCTGCTGCTTGACGAGGTCGCCGAAACCATCGGCGTCAACGCCGTCCCGATCGTCACCGACGTGACGTGCAGCACCGACGTGTGCGCCGCCTTCGAGCAGGTCACCAGGCAGTTCGGTCGGGTGGACGTCCTGGTCAACTCGGCCGGCGCCAGCCGCATCCGGCTGATCGAGGAAGCCAGCGACGACGACATCGCCGTGACCGTCAACACCAACCTGGTCGCCGCGATCTACACCACCCGCGCCGCCGTCCCGCTGCTGCGTGCGACCGGGGGCGGCGACATCATCAACATCTCCTCGGAGATCACGCTCGACGATATGCCGATGATGACTCTCTACGCCGCCACCAAGCACGGCCTCAGCGGTTTCACCAAAGCGATGAGTAAGGAACTGCGTCGCGACTCGATCCGAGTGACGCTCGTTGTCCTGGGCGCCGTCGCCGATACCGGAATCCACGAGAACTTCGGGCCAGGCGACCTGGAGCGGGCCTGGCCACTCTGGGAAGCGGATGGCTACCTGACCCGGATGAGCGGAACCAAACTGCTCGCCCCGTCGACGGTGGCCGACGTGCTCTACGACACTGTCGGCCGCCCGCGCGAATTGATGACGGACGTGATCCATGTCCGCCCGGCGAGCAGCTGAAAACAAGGAGACGGTTGTGATCCGACCCATGGCGGGCGTGCGTGTTCTTGAGGTCGCTCAATTCACATTTGTGCCGGCAGCGGGCGCAGTCCTGGCGGACTGGGGCGCCGACGTCATCAAAGTCGAGCACGCAGAGACGGGCGATGCCCAGCGTGGCCTCAGCGCAGTGATGGACATGCCGGTCGGTAACGGCTCCTTCGCGCCCCTGATGGAGCACCCCAACCGCGGGAAGCGCAGCATCGGCCTCGCACTTGAGCAGCCAGGGGCATTGGACGTCCTGCACGAACTGATCCGGACCAGCGACGTATTCCTGACCAACTTCCTGCCCCGGGCGCGCCGCAGGCTCGGCATTGAGCTCGACGATGTACGAAAGGTCAACGCCGACATCATCTATGTGCGCGGTTCAGGTTTCGGCAGCGCCGGCCCCGACAGCGAGAAAGGCGGCTATGACAGCACCGCTTTCTGGGCCCGGGGCGGGTCGGCGCTAGGGACCACGCCGACGGAGTTCGATGGCCTGTGCAAAATGCCCGCCGGCGCCTACGGTGATTCGCTCGGCGGGATGACCATCGCCGGAGGCATCGCCGCGGCGCTTCTCGCGCGCGAACGGACCGGCGAGCCGTCGATCGTCGACGTGTCCTTGCTGGGTGTGGGCGCCTGGGCGAACGCTCTGTCGGTCGGCTTCGCACTCCTGACCGGTGGACCGCCGGAACAGAAGGCCGCCGGCAGCTCGGCTCGCACCAATCCCCTGGTTGGCGAATACCGCACCGCCGACAACCGGTGGATCGTGCTGGCGATGCT
>JAVROZ010000233.1:0-3546 GCA_032162485.1 Mycobacterium sp. | reverse complement strand
GAACGGGTTGTCAGTTTCGAGCGCGTTCACCGCGCCGTCGTGCAACCCTGCCGCCCGTGATGCGAGACCCATGACGAGAATGTGTCCGTCGTATAAGTCGTCGCTACCAGCCCGCCGAAGGGCGTATCGCGCCGCGTCGACAAGCCGTTGACGGGAAGCGCGGGCGTTCTCGATTCCGCTGGCCCGGTCCGTGCTATCACGCGCCGCGACTGATTCTGGGATCTCATAGGTGAATGCTCTCCACAGACTTCGGCGGGTAGTCGCCGTAAACACCGGTATCGAGGTCACCGGCCAGGAGCGCGGCATGTTGACGGTCGGCTCGTGCCGCAACCACCGACCCTTCCCGGCAACCCCAACTCCCGCCGCTCGGCAGCCGTCGACGCCAACGACCGCCACACCGGCACAGCCAACACCAAAGCAAGAGGGCCAGGAACCACGGCTTGGACTCCAGCACCACCAGGGCAGCAATTAGCGGTACAGATCTAATTGACGGCGGACACGGCGGAAGGCTGGCCGCAATCGTGGTCGTTCGACAACCAAACCCGGAAGCCCGGCGCGCGGCAGAAAACCACTAATGGGGTAGTTGACTACTCACGACAAAGCCCAATAACCCATGCGACGGTCGGTGTCACTGGTCGCCGGCTGACGGCTCAGTTTTCCTGGGGATTTGGGGGTGCAGGATGTCGTATGTGATTGCGGCGCCGGAGATGATGACGGCGGCGGCATCGGGTTTGGCCGATATCGAATCGGCGCTCAGCGCGGCCAACGCGGCCGTGACCTCTCGGACGACGTCGGTGCTAGCCGCCGCCGAGGATGAGGTGTCTGCGGCCATCGCGGCGCTGTTCTCGGCCCACGGCCAGGAATACCAGGCGCTGAGCGCGCAGGCGGCGGCGTTTCACGATCAGTTCGTCCAGCAATTGAGCGCCAGTTCGAATGCTTACACCAGTGCCGAAGCGGCCAGTATTCCCGTGTTGCAGCCGCTGTTCGACGCGATCAACGCGCCGTTTGTGTCAGCGTCTGGGCGCCCATTATTCGGCGACGGCGCCGCGGCGACCGCGCCAGGCGGTAACGGCGGTAACGGCGGCTGGCTCTTCGGTGACGGCGGTCGCGGCGCAGCCGGCGCTGCGGGGCAGGCTGGCGGCAAGGGTGGTGATGCGTTCCTGTTCGGCAGCGGTGGCGCTGGGGGTGCGGGTGGCCCCGGAACTTCCATTAGCGGTGGGCACGGTGGCGCCGGTGGGGCCGGGGGAATGATCTTCGGCAACGGCGGCGCTGGCGGCGCTGGCGGCCACGGCAGCGGGGTCAGCGTCGGCGGTGGCAACGGCGGCGCCGGCGGCAGCGCCGGGTTGATCGGTAACGGCGGTAACGGCGGCGGTGCCGGTGGCGGCTTCGCCAGCACGGGTATCGGCGGCGGTGTCGGCGGCAATGGCGGAAATGGGGGATTGCTCGCCGGTAATGGCGGCGCCGGTGGTGGTGGTGGCGGCGGCGGCGGCCAGTTCGTGCCATCACGAGGCGGTGGGGGCGGCGCTGGTGGCGCGCAAGGCGCTGAGTGGTGGCTGGCCCCATTCGGCTTCCTGTTCTAGCTGGCCGAATCGGGACGGCGCGCCAGTTCAGAGGGAACTGTGGTCGTTGAAATGCATGGGCTCGCTTGTGAGAAGTTGCTAAGGGTGTATTAGTCGTGCACAGCGCTAACTGGTTCCTAGTGCGCGACTACCTGGATTAGCGGTCAAAGCAGCGTCACTGTCGCTCCCCTGGAGTACGGCGCATCGTGCACCCGCAGGCTCGCCGGTAGCGCGCCGGTCGGCACGTCGAAAGCACACGTGACGTGCACCTGTCGGCTGGGCTCGATGGTGGTGAGATCCTCCCGGCTGCCGACGTTGACGGCGTTGTCGTAGTTCTTGCCCGCGAAGTCCTTGAGGATCTGGTTTTGGCAGTAGACGGATCGCGCCCCGCCGCTGACGTTCCTGACCATGAGGTGGACGACCACGAACACGCCCTGGGCGGCCCGATTCCCGGTCTGGGGCACTCCGAGGTTGATCGCCGTCACGGTGAACGCGAAATCACCGTCCCGAACCTCGTCGTTGAGGGAGGGGGTGGCGCCGTGCCGCGAGCCTTGGCAACCGGTGATCGACGCTGCCACGGCAATCACGACGACCGCCGAGCGCCAGCGGCTTGCCGACATGCTGCCCACGTAAGCACTGCTACCAGCAGATGCTGCGCTGGTAAAGAGACGGCTCGTCCGCGTCGTAGCGTGTCATCCATGTCAGCCAGCCGCCACAATGTCTCGTCGGACTCCGACTTCGAATCGATAGTGGGTTACTCGCGTGCGGTGCGTATCGGCGCGCATGTGGCGGTGGCCGGGACAACCGGGAGCGGCGAGAATGTCAGCGCACAGACCCGAGATGCTCTGCGCCGCATCGAGATTGCGCTTCAGGACGCGGGAGCGACGCTAGCCGACGTGGTCCGGACACGCATCTATGTGACGGATATTGCCCGCTGGCGTGAGGTCGGCGAGGTGCACGCTGAGTTTTTCGGCGAGATCCGTCCGGTCGCCACCATGGTCGAGGTCTCCGCTCTGATTGCCCCCGAGCTGTTGGTGGAGATTGAAGCCGACGCCCTGCTAGACGCTTAGGTCGTCTCGCCGGCTTAAACGAACGGCGGGAAGCTGCCGTCGGGTGCCGGCGGGTAGCCAACGGCTTTGAGAACGGCGCGTATCGGCAGCGGGCCGTACAGATGCGGAAACAGCATTGACTGCGGGTCCGTCGGCACACCCGGCTCCCACCGCAGGGGCGCGTCCAGCGCCGTGGCGTCAACGTGCAGCAGGACCATGTCACGGCGGCCGCGGTAGAGCCGGTTGGCGGGTAGGTGTACCTGCTCGATCGTCGACAGGTGGACGAACCCCTCGACAGCGGGTCCGTCGGACTCGGGATGGATACAGCCTTGATCGCGGGCGGACAACCACTGCTGCTCAGAGCACAAACGCACCAGCATCGAAGGGGTGGGCGGCATGGTAATCACCCTGCCCGAATCTCCGGCAATTATTCGTGAGAAACGACACACCTGTAGACGCTCGGGGAACAAGGCGAAAACTCCGAACGTCTGAGAGAGTGAATTTACCGCCAGAACGGAGGAGCCATGAACGCAACTCTGACCACTCCCGAGCTCACTCGAGCCGACCGCTGCGACCGTTGCGGTGCTGCGGCCCGAGTACGCGCAACGCTACCTTCCGGAGCTGAGCTGCTCTTCTGCCAGCACCACGCCAATGAGCACGAGGCGAAACTGGTGGAACTGGCGGCTGTTCTCGAGGTGAGCGCCAGCTAGATCCGTAGAACTCGCCCGCGACATCCCGCGGCGCGAGCGATCTTCGGTAATGCTGGACGGGATGACTGCCGAAACGCGTAGAACCTCCCGCCACCACATTTGGCACATCAGCAAGAGGACTCTGGCAAAGGCATGGGACGACTCGATCTTTTCCGAGTCGGCTGAAGCGGGTTTTTGGACTTGTCTTTCCACGCCGCCGCTGTTGCTGGGAATCCTAGGGTCGTTGGC
>JAVROZ010000232.1:0-2898 GCA_032162485.1 Mycobacterium sp. | reverse complement strand
TCGGTTCGACGGCTCCGAGGGTCAGCGTGGTCATCGGCACCGCTTGAACGACGTATTCCTCGAGCTCGTCGGTTTCCAGCGGGTTGGTGACGTACCCGACCTTCGTCAGGTTGCGCTTGGTGAATTCATCAGAATTCGCGATCACCATTCCGCCGCGCGGCAGGTCCTCGATGTTGGCTTTCAGCGCTGCCGGATTCATGGCGACCAGCACGTCGGGGCGGTCCCCGGCGGTCAGGATGTCGTAGTCGGCGATCTGGATCTGGAAGGACGAGACGCCGGGCAGCGTTCCTGCTGGAGCGCGGATCTCGGCGGGGTAATTGGGCTGGGTGGCCAGGTCGTTGCCGAAAAGCGCGGCATCCGAGGTGAATCGGTCGCCGGTGAGTTGCATCCCGTCGCCGGAGTCGCCCGCGAATCGGATAACGACGTTCTCCAGGCGCTGCCGACCGGACCCGCTATGAGACTCTGCCCCGGCGCCGTTGCCGTTCAGATCCACGTCTTCGCCTTCCACTTGCTCTCCGGACAGGCACTCCGTTGCAACTTCAGCTCGCGCGCGTTGGAGTGCCGTCTCCGCTCTCGCGTTTTATGTCACTGGCAGTACCAATTATGACACTTTTCCCAGGGTGTATAGCCGCATCCACCACCGCGTTACCGGCGAGTACGCAGGTAAAAGCCGATGTCAACGCGGGGCCGGGAACGGCAAGACACGAAACTGTGGCATTGGTCACTTTCGCCCGGCCCGGTGCGATAACCGCACGAGGGTGGCGAAGGCTAGGCGCTCTTGTCGCGGCGCTCGGAACGTGACGGCTTACGCGGCACGATCGTGGGCAGCACATTGTCCTGCACCGTCTCCTTAGTCACGACCACCTTGGCGACGTCGTCACGGCTCGGGATGTCGTACATCACCGGCAGCAAGACTTCCTCCATGATCGCGCGCAAACCACGGGCACCGGTGCCGCGGTGGATCGCCTGGTCGGCGATCGCATCCAGCGCGTCCTCGTCGAACTCCAGCTCTACGCCGTCCATCTCGAACAGTCGGGTGTACTGCTTGACCAAGGCGTTCTTGGGTTCGGACAGGATCTTGACCAGCGATTCCTTGTCCAAGTTGGTGACCGAGGCGACTACCGGGAGACGGCCGATGAACTCGGGGATCAAGCCGAACTTGATCAGGTCTTCGGGCATCACGTCGGCGAAGTGGTCGGCCGTATCGATCTCGGCCTTGGACCGCACCTCGGCACCGAAGCCCAGTCCGCGCTTACCGACGCGCTCGTAGACGATCTTCTCCAGACCGGCGAACGCACCCGCGACGATGAACAGCACGTTGGTGGTGTCGATCTGGATGAACTCCTGGTGGGGGTGCTTGCGGCCGCCCTGCGGGGGCACCGATGCCTGTGTGCCTTCCAGAATCTTCAGCAGGGCCTGCTGAACACCCTCGCCGGAGACGTCGCGGGTGATCGAGGGGTTCTCGCTCTTGCGAGCGATCTTGTCGACCTCGTCGATGTAGATGATGCCCGTCTCAGCGCGCTTGACGTCGTAGTCGGCGGCCTGGATGAGCTTGAGCAGAATGTTCTCGACGTCCTCACCGACGTAACCGGCTTCGGTCAGTGCGGTGGCGTCAGCGATGGCGAATGGCACGTTGAGCATCTTGGCCAAGGTCTGTGCCAGGTAGGTTTTGCCGCAGCCGGTAGGGCCGAGCATCAAGATGTTGGACTTGGTCAGCTCAACCGGCTCGTAGCGGGAGTCGCGACCCTTCTCGCCGGCCTGGATCCGCTTGTAGTGGTTGTAGACCGCGACCGCCAGCGTCCGCTTGGCGGTGTCCTGCCCGATGACATAGCCCTCGAGGAAGTCGCGGATCTCGACGGGCTTGGGCAGTTCGTCGAGCTTTACATCGTCGGCGTCGGCAAGTTCCTCTTCGATGATCTCGTTGCAGAGGTCGATGCATTCATCGCAGATGTAAACCCCAGGGCCCGCAATGAGTTTCTTGACTTGCTTCTGGCTCTTGCCGCAGAACGAGCACTTAAGCAAGTCACCGCCGTCTCCGATGCGCGCCATGATGCCTCAGGGCCTACTTCCTATGTCGACGTATCGTTCTTGCTTGCCGCGTGTATCCCAGACGCTACCTGTTCGTTCCGGCCCCCCGCGACCGTTAACGCCGAATAGCTTCCTTGGTATTCACTGGACATTCGTGCCTGCCGTGTGCATGAAACATATAGCCCGACGGTGTCCGTCACTCGTTGAGACGCGCGATACGTGTCTCTGGCGTGTCGCGGTTGTTATGCCACCGACGCTGGCGGGTCAGCTGTGCGGCCGGCCCCCAGGAAACAACCTTACAGCGACCCCTGCTGTGCCGTCGCAGAATTTTCCGCTGGCGCCGAGCCTGAAACAGCGGCGGAACTGCGAGAACTAGGCGTTCTGCGCGGACAGCTTGCGGTACTCGAGAACGGTGTCGATGATCCCGTACTCCTTGGCGCCCTCGGCCGTCAGGATCTTGTCCCGGTCGGTGTCCTTGCGGACCTGCGCGGCGTCCCTGCCGGTGTGGCGGGCCAGGGTGGTTTCCATCAGGGTGCGCATCCGCTCGATCTCGGCGGCCTGAATCTCCAAGTCGGAGAACTGCCCCTGGATCACACCCGACAGCGACGGCTGATGGATCAGTATCCGTGCGTTCGGCAGCGCCATCCGCTTACCCGGTGTGCCGGCGGCCAGCAGCACCGCGGCCGCCGAGGCGGCCTGTCCCAGGCACACCGTCTGAATGTCGGCGCGCACGTACTGCATGGTGTCGTAGATGGCCATCAGAGAGGTGAATCCGCCACCCGGCGAGTTGATGTACATGGTGATGTCGCGGTCGGGATCCAGTGACTCCAGGACGAGCAGCTGCGCCATGATGTCGTTGGCCGACGCGTC
>JAVROZ010000231.1:0-3413 GCA_032162485.1 Mycobacterium sp. | reverse complement strand
GCGGCAGGCCGCAGAGTTCGAATCGTGCCCGTCGATGTGATGGCGAGCGCATCCGCCGCTCCGTACTGTCACCTCCGCGTCCGGCAGACAGTCCTACCGTAATGCGCCGACGGATTTGCAGTCATCTGTGGACCCGCGGGCCGGACTGATGCCCGATATAACACCGTCTTCGGCGTCATGAACGGCATGTTCTTGACCGCTGTGTTGGCCCACTTCATCTATTGGCCGAAGCGCTGGGTGGTTGGTGTACCGAACTTGACCGAATGCGAAGGTTTGCGTGGGCGAGTCCTGTTGCCGTACAACGTGATTCTGTACGTCTCGGCGGTCTCCGCCGTCGCCGGACTCGCAGAAAATGGTCGCTACGCGGCGCTGCGCGGTGCAGCGGTTCCCCTGTTAGGGGTTCCGGTGTTGGTGCACATCCAGCGTATCGAGTTCCGCCGGCTCAGGATTCAGGCGCGACGGCAGCCAGCATGGTGGAACCGCCGATTGCGTGCAAGCTAGTTCGATTGGGGTAAGCCGGTACACGCGGAAAGCTGTACGAGCACTACTTGCAGCCAGCTTGTCGAGCCTTGAAGTTGGGCAACGTCCGCTTCCACCTGTGGCACACCTTCGCCACCATGAACCTGTCCGCTGGCGAGCACTACATACAGGTGTCGAAGTGGCTCGGCCAGTCCACTTTCGTGTTCATACTTCCTACCCACGCGGACTACATCAACGAGGAGAAAACGGGGGGCGCCGAAGATAATTGGACGCGGCGGGGTCGCCGTAACTACCACGGGCAATGTCATCTCGCTGCGCGCATAGCTTCGGAGTACAGGCTATGATGAATACACAGTTTTCTGTACTCTAGTCGTCGTGGAAACCTTGCAGCACACCGACGCTCTGGCCCGATTCGGTCACGCGCTGGCCGACGCCACCCGCACCCGAATCCTGCTCAGTTTGAACCGTGCGCCTGGCTTTCCATCGGACCTGGCCGATCAGATCGGTGTTTCGCGGCAGATCCTCTCCAATCACCTGGCGTGCCTACGCGGATGCGGGCTGGTCGTCGCGGTCCCCGAAGGCCGCCGGACGAGGTATGAACTGGCAGATCGACGTATTGGCCACGCACTGGATGATCTGCTGGGTTTAGTACTGGCGGTTGATCCGAATTGCGCTTGCGTCGGAGCAGACGGCCAGGAATGCGGGTGTGGCTGATGCCACCGGAGCCCCTATCCGTCAGAACGACACCGAGCGATGCGCGGCGTGCTCTGCTCTCGCGACGCATCCGCCTCTTCGTCGCCGCGACGATCTCCTACAACGTCGTTGAGGCTGTCGTCGCCTTGAGCGAAGGTGCGCGCGTCTCGTCCACGGCGCTCATGGGTTTCGGCCTCGATTCGGTGATCGAAGTGTCGTCGGCGGCAACAGTGGCATGGCAATTTGCCGGCCGAGACCCAGAAGCACGCGAGAGAGTTGCGCTGCGAATCATCGCGTTCTCATTCTTCGGACTCGCAACCTACGTAACTGTCGACGCAATTCGTGCGCTACTCGGAGTCGGAGAAGCGAAGCATTCGACGGTCGGAATCATTCTCGCAGCGTTGAGTTTGGTCATCATGCCGCTGCTCTCCTACGCGCAGCGCCATGCTGGCCGCGAACTTGGTTCGCTGTCAGCCGTCGCCGATTCCAAGCAGACGCTGCTTTGCACGTACCTGTCTGCGGTGTTGCTTGTCGGCCTATTGCTCAATAGCTTGTCTGGCTGGTCATGGGCTGATCCGATAGCGGCCCTAGTGATTGCGGGCATCGCCGTGAAGGAAGGGATCAACGCCTGGAAAGGCGACGCGTGCTGTGCGGGGCCAATTAGCACCGCCTCCGAGCCTACCGCCCGGTGCGACTGCTGCGACGACTGAAGCACCGTGGTGCCGCTGTCACCGTGCCCCAACCCAGCCTGTGGCAGAGCCGTACGGCCCGCCAAGAAGTTTCGCTGACCTGTACGAATGCCTGTGTCCCCAGTCGGACTCGAACCGACCCTTTACGGATCTTAAGAACGGCAGTGAAGCTACCCGCCACCAGCGGGAACGGATAGTCACACGGCGTCAATCCGCCTGCAAGACAACAAATTTGCGCATTGCCGGTCCGAACGCGGTACGGCCTACGGTACGCATACAAATCGCCCTCGTAGGGCGGTGCCACCACCGAAGGGCAACCAGGTGGTCGGGCTCAAGGTCGCGCCGAGCATCCGATCTGGAGACTTCCCCCAATCGGTCGCGTCCGCGACAGCGCACTTCCCGCTGCCCTGCTTCCCGGTTCACCAGCAACCGCAGGTTCGGCGCCAAGCCTGAATACCCGATTCCGTCGTTTTCGTGGGCCGTCCTCCGCGCACCTTTAAGGCTGGTGCCCGGAAACAATCGTGCGGCTGCGGTTCAGCCGCCCTCTAGCGAGGCGGTACCGGCGTAATGGTGACAGTACTGGTGATGGTGCTCGTGCTGGTGGTGCTGGTGCTGGTGCTGGTGGTAGTCGGCGTCGACGAGGGCGTCTGGTAGGTGGTACTGACGGGCGGGACTGTGGCGACGGTCGTGGTGACAGTCGACGTGGAAGTCGACGTTGAGACAGACGTGCTCGCCGCGCTCGCCGGACTGAGTACGCCGCACGCGATGCGCTTGTCGGCGTCGCCGGCGCTTTGGCTCTCCATGTCGGCGTTTTGGTGCAGCACGATCGATGAGCCTTGGGAACCTTTGAGCTGTCCTTCGGTGAAGGCGTCGGTAGTGGCGACAAGTTTTCCGGAGCCGTCCGAGCGGACGAGCAGGGGCGGCAGATCTCCGCTGGCCGGCTGGCCGGTATGCCCCGGCGCTTGGAAATGTTCCCCGGCCGAAGCGAAGTCAGCTTGACCACCGCCGGGCGCCGCAGAGTTGGCCTCGCACGTGCCCACCGCGTGAATGTGCAGTCCGTGGAAGCCAGGCGAGAGGACGCCGGTGGCAACGGTCTCAACTGTCACGGTGGCGTAGCCGCTGGTGAAGTCGATGGTGGCGTCGGCGACGTGTTTGCCGTCGGCAGTATTCAGCTGGGTGGTCAGTTTACCGGCGCTGGACGAACTGGTTGTTGACGACGACGGGTTTTTGGTCCCGTTCGAACAGGCGCCCACGGCGGCGACTGGCATGACGAGCAAAGCAAAGGCGGCGACGACCCGATTCATCATGAACGGGGGCGTACCCTTGTGGCGCTCGTCACAAACGGGGCATCCGTGGGGGCCGCGTAGGCACTCGCAACCCGTCCCATTGCCGGGAGTACGACAAACGGTGCAGACGGCCTTTGCGCTCGCGGGCTGACGCTACTTCTCAGTTTCGGATGGACACCCTTTTGCGTAGCGGCGGCGTCAGCGCGGCAGCAGCGACACTTGCCAGCGCCGCCGCCGAGGGCTTCGGCGACCAGCGCAATGCGGC
>JAVROZ010000230.1:0-7469 GCA_032162485.1 Mycobacterium sp. | reverse complement strand
CAAGGCGATTTCGAGGTTAGTCGCATCATCGTCACCGGCACATACGACGGCGACCGCTTCGGCGACACCGGCTTTGGCGAGTTCAGCTTTGACCCGGGTGCCCGCGAGTTCGGGACTGATCAGTTTGGCAACATTGGCGCCCGCTCGTTTCAACTCTTCGACGATCGTCGTTGCGAGCGCGTCGTCGCCGCTGACGATGACGCGCTGCCGCGTGTCATTCGGTTCCTCGGCGAGGTATTGATCCCCATCGACAATTGCAATACTCGGACGAGGCCGACGTGAATTTGTCACTTGCTATTCCGATGAGCAGTGCTTCCGAGTTGCCTGAGAACAGCCGCACTCATCATGGTGTCCTCAACCTCTCGCTTAGAAGCGCTGTTGTGCAATGGATCACAGTCCGCTGCATCGGGCAGCGCGTGGGGGCCCGCAGCTGCGGCTTGATCGAAGTTGTTGATGTGACGCGGCACACGTCTGCGAGTTCCTTTATCCAGGTTGCAGTTTCATTGTTACGACCGTATATCCCTTGCATGGGAGAATCCTGAAAACATCCTGTCGGTAACCGTCAGAGCTGGGCAGTGAAGCATATTGAGACGCTACGCTTCCGGGGTACCTCCACCGACCCGGTAAGGAATATTGATTCGTGACAACAACTTTGGACAATGGACAGAGCACTTGGACGTCCTTTTCCGACGTGTGTAAGCGAGGTCTTCTCGGACGGCCACTGATCAATGATCAGCTTCAGCATGAGAGGTTGTCGAATCCCGTTGCACTGGGCGTTCTTTCACCAGATGCGATCTCCTCGACCGCCTACGGCTCCGAACAGATCATGATCGAACTGCTACCCGCGGCCGGAATGGCGGCGTTCGCGTTGCTACTGCCGATCACCGGCGTCATCCTGTTGATTCTGGTGTTGGTGGCCGCGTCGTACCGGCAGGTTGTCATGGTCTACACCCGCTCCGGCGGATCGTACGTGGTGGCACGGGAGAACTTCGGACCACGGGTGGCGCAGATCGCCGCCGCGTCGTTGCTGATCGACTACGTGGTGACTGTCGCGGTGCAATGCGCAGCCGGGACGGTCGCGGTGGTCTCGGCGCTTCCGGTACTAGGTCCGTACAGCCTCGAAATCACGGTGGGTGTGGTGCTGATGATGTGTTTTGCGAATCTTCGCGGATTGCGGGAAGCGGGCGCGCCGTTTGCCCTGCCGACTTACGCCTTCGTGGCCATGGTGTCGCTGACGATAGTAGTCGGTATCGTTCACCAAGTACTAGGTCGGCTGCCGGTATATGACCCAGAACACATCGTGGGTGCGGTCCCGGTCCATCAGGGCAGCGGCCTGGTGATGGGCGCGACGGTCCTCATCCTGCTGCGCGCCTTCGCCAACGGCGGCTCATCGCTGACCGGTGTGGAGGCCATCTCCAATACCGTCAACAGCCTGCGTAGGCCCGAAGGCATCAACGCCCGTCGCGTACTCACCGTGATGGCCTGCATCCTCGCGTTCCTGCTGGCCGGCGTGGCCTGGCTGGCCCACGCCACTCACGCCACACCGTACGTCGATGGCTATCCGTCGATGCTGTCCGAGATCGCCCGTGCGGTCTTCGGCCACGGGGTCATCGGCAACATCATGTACTTCCTGGTGCAGGCGTCCACCGCGGCGATCCTCTACACCGGCGGTAACACCAGCTTCAACGGCTTTCCCGCGCTGGCGAGTTTTGTTGCCGAGGACCGCTTTCTGCCACGACCGCTGATGAAGCGCGGCCATCGCCTGGTCTTCTCCAACGGCATCCTGACCCTGACGGCACTCGCGGTGGCCCTGCTCATCGTCACCGGCGGCTCCGTCAATGCGCTGGTGCCGTTCTACGCGATCGGTGTGTTCACCGGATTCTCCATGGCTGGCTACGGCATGACGAAACACCATCTGACCCAACGGGCACCCGGTTGGCGGCGCAAGCTGGCGGTCAACCTGTCGGCGGGAATCCTGTCGACGATCGTGGTGGGTATCTTCGCGGTGGCCAAGTTTACCGAAGGCGCGTGGCTGGTGGTCGTCGTCTTCCCGCTGCTGGTGCTGGCCTTGATGCGGCTCAACCGGCAATATCGCGCCGAGGCTTCCGTGTTGGAGATGTCGCACACCGAACAGCCCGACTTGGCCCGCTATCCGAGGCATCGAGTCGTTGTCTTAGTCGATGCCGTCGACCTCGCGGAGATTGAGGCGCTACGTTACGGAAACGGGCTGCACGCCGACGATCTGACCGCGGTGCACTTCGTGATCGATGCTCATCATGCCGCGCACCTACAGGAGCGTTGGCGACACTTCGAACACGGAACCCCACTGCGGGTGATCGACTGCCCGGACCGCCATCTCAGCAAGGCCGCCCACCAGCTGATCGCCAAAGTGCACAGCGATCACCCAGACAGCAAGGTGACGGTGCTGTTGCCTCGTCGAACATATTCGCCGTTGGTGGGCCGTCTGCTGCACGACCGCACCGCCGACAAGGTCGCCCGCGCCGTCAGCCGCATCCCGGGCGCGACCGCTCAAATCGTGCCCTACGACATCGAGTCCCGGGTAGCAGACGCGACCCGAGCAGGATAAAGTCCGCCAGCCAGATCGGCGTGGTACCCGCCAGCCTGCGCCGAAACAGCCACGGCAGCAGGCTGAATCGGAATTCTGTCAGAAAGAGAATCAACTGTGACGACATCGACTGGCGGGATAGCGCCGTCATTTTCCGACAGATGTAAGCGGATCTTCCTCGGAAAAACGCTGACCAGCGATCAGCTGGACTCGGAGAGATTATCGAACCCCATTGCACTCGGCGCGCTTTCGCCAGATGCGATTTCCTCGACTGCCTACGGTCCGGAGCAGATCATGATCGAATTGCTGCCGTCGGCCGGAATGGCAGCGTTCGCGTTGTTGCTGCCGATCACCGGTGTCATCCTGTTGATTCTGTTATTGGTGACCGCGTCGTATCGTCAGGTCGTTACCACCTATACCAGGTCCGGTGGCGCCTACATGGTCGCGCGCGAGAACTTTGGGCCGCGGGTGGCGCAGATCGCCGCTGCGGCGCTGCTGATCGACTACGTCGTCACAGTGGCGGTGCAGCCCGCGGCCGGGGCCGTAGCCGTGGTATCCGCGATCCCTGCGCTGCGTCCCTACCACCTGGCGATCACTGTGGGTGTGGTGGTGACGATGTGTCTGACCAACCTGCGGGGGTTGCGACGGTCGGGGCGGGCGTTCGCGATCACCACGTTCTCATTTGTTGCTATGATCACCCTGACGATCCTGATCGGCTTGGTTCGTGAAATACTCTGGGGCTTACCGAAATACGATCCACATCAGCTGGTCGGTGCGGTGCCGGTCCATCAGGGCGGCGGTCTGGTGATGGGTGCGACGGTCCTGGTTGTGTTGCGCGCCTTCGCCAACGGCGGTACGTCGCTCACCGGTGTGGAGGCCATCTCCAATACCGTCAACAGCTTCCGTAGGCCCGAAGGCATCAACGCCCGTTGGGTGCTGACCGTGATGGCCTGCATCCTCGGCTTCCTGCTGGCGGGTGTGGCCTGGCTGGCGCACGTCACTCACGCCACGCCCTATCTCGACGAGTATCCATCGATGCTGTCGGAGATCGCCCGGGCGGTCTTCGGCCACGGCGTCATCGGCAACATCATGTACTTTCTGGTGCAGGCGTCCACCGCGGCGATCTTGTTCACCGGTTGTAACACCAGCTTCAACGGCTTTCCGGCGCTGGCGAGTTTTGTTGCCGAGGACCGCTTTCTGCCGCGGCCATTGATGAAACGTGGTCATCGCCTGGTCTTCTCCAACGGCATCCTGACCCTGGCAGCGCTGGCGGTGGCCCTGCTCGTCGTCACCGGCGGCTCGGTCAGTGCGCTGGTGCCGTTCTACGCGATCGGTGTGTTCACCGGGTTCTCCATGGCCGGCTTCGGCATGGCGAAACGCCATCTTACACAACGTAGTCGGAGGTGGCGCTACAAGGTGGCGGTCAACCTGTCGGCGGGAATCCTGTCGACGATCGTGGTAGGAATCTTCGCGTTGGCCAAGTTCACCGAAGGCGCGTGGCTGGTGGTCGTCGTCTTCCCGCTGCTGGTGCTGGCCTTGATGCGACTCAATCGGCAATATCGCGCCGAGGCCTCCGTTTTGGAGATGTCGCGCACCGAACCTGCCGACGTGGCCAAACATGAGCGGCTGCGGGTGCTGGTCTTCGTGGATTCGGTTGACCTTGCCGAGATCGAGGCGCTGCGTTACGGAAACGGGCTTCATGCCGACGATCTGGCCGCGGTGCACTTCGTGATCGACGCTGATCATGCCGCGCGACTGACGCAGCGCTGGGAGCGCTTCGAACACGAAACCCCACTACGGGTGATCGACTGCCCGGACCGCCATCTCAGCAAGGCCGCCCACGAGCTGATCGCCCAGGTGCTCGGCGACCATCCAGGTAGCAAAGTGACGGTGTTGTTGCCCCGTCGAACATATTCAGCCCTACTGGGCCGGTTGCTACACGACCGCACCGCCGACAAGATGGCGCGCGCCGTCAGCCGCATTCGTGGCGCGACCGCGATCATCGTGCCTTACGACATCGAGTCGCGGATCACGCGCGGAGAAAACGAAGCACTCGAGCATCGGGCCGCTAGTCGCGTCGGCACAATGCGGCCGTCGATTCCCAGCTTCGCGGCCGACTAATGCGCGGCGATCATTCCCGCCTACCGGCGGCAATCAGATGAGTAGCCCCTGGCGCATCGCTTCGGCGACGGCGGCGGCGCGGTCATTGACACCGAGCTTCTCGTACAGACGCTGCACGTGAGTCTTGACTGTCGACGGCGCCACGAACAGTTCGGCCGCGATCGCGGGGATGCTCTGGCCGCGGGCGATGCGAGTGAGCACCTCGCGTTCGCGCGCGCTGAGCACCGGAGCGCTCGGTGCCGCGCGCTGGCGGATCTCTCCGGCGAGTCCGCCGACCAACGAGGGCGCCACCACGTCCCGGCCTTTGGCGCAATCCAGCACGGCGTTGACGATCTCGGTGCGCGTCGAATCCTTCAGTAAGAACCCGGCGGCCCCCTGCTGTAACGCCTGGTACACGATTGCCGACTCGTCGTGCGCGGAGATCAGCAATACCCGGGTCGGTAAGTCGTTGCTGCGCACCGCCGCCGCCACCTGCGCGCCGTCCATCCCGGGCATGCGGTAGTCCAACAGTGCGACGTCGGGCACATGCGCCTTGATCAACTCAAGGGCGGCCGAACCGTCGTCCGCCTCGCCGACGACGTTCACCGAGCCGCTCAAGGACAGTGCGCGTACGACACCCTCGCGGAACAACGGGTGATCATCGCCGACCACTACGCGCACTTTTTCCGGCTTGGTCATGTTCATGCAGCGCCGACCATGGCGAGAAGTGTAGCGGCTGCCCGCAACGATCCGTTCGCTATCTCGGCACGCCGCGACGCACATGTCGGCGGGTTTGCTAGGGAGCTGCTTCGGCCGCCTTGAGTACGGTAGTCCGGTGGCGACCAGCGACGTAGAACTGGACCGGGTGCGCAGGGTGCACCAGTTGCGCTCCTACCGAATCGCCTCGGTGTTGCGGTGCGGCGTCGTCGCGCTCATGCTCGCCGCGACGCTCATCGGGACCCGGCGCTCGGAGTGGTCCCAGCAGATCATCTTGATCGCCCTCTACGCATTCGTTGCGTTGTGCGCTGTGGTGTTGGCCTATGCCCCGTCACGTCAATGGGTCGGCATGGGTCAGTTGGTTGGGATGCGCCGGTTGGAGCCGTTCGTGTTCACCGCCATCGACGTGGTTGCGTTGACGGGCATTCAGCTACTGTCCAGCGACGGGATCTATCCGCTGCTGATCATGACCCTGTTGCCGGTGCTGGTTGGCCTTGACGTGTCGACCCGGCGGGCGGCGGTGGTGCTGGCCTTCACGTTGATCGGGTTCGCGCTCGCGGTCGTCGAAGACCCGGTGATGGTGAGGGCGATCGGCTGGCCGGAGGCCACCTTTCGGTTCGCGCTGTATGCGTTCCTGTGTGGCACGGCGTTGGTGGTGGTGCGTATCGAGGAGCGGCACGCTCACTCGATTGCCGGGCTGAGCGCATTGCGGGAGGAGCTACTGGCCCAGACCATGACGGCCTCGGAGGTGTTGCAGCGCCGGATTTCTGAATCCATTCACGACGGGCCGTTGCAGGATGTGCTGGCCGTGCGCCAGGAGCTGGTCGAGTTGCAGCTCGACGACCCCGACGACGAGCGGATAGTTCGCGCACTGGCGGGCCTGCAAAGTGCATCGGAAACGCTGCGGCAAGCCACTTTTGAGTTACATCCCGCGGTTCTCGAACAGGTTGGGCTGGGGGCTGCCGTGGAGCAGTTGGCCGGCTTCACCGCCAAGCGTTCGGGTATCAAGGTGAGCACCGACGTCGACTACCCGATTCGTAGCGAGATCGATCCGATCGTATTCGGTGTGGTGCGGGAGTTGTTGTCCAACGTGGTGCACCATTCCCGGGCCGAGCATGCCTCGGTGGCGCTCGGGATCACCGATGAGACGTGCGTGTTGAACGTGGCGGACGATGGCGTAGGGGTCAACGATGACACGATGGCGCGACGCCTGGGTGAGGGGCACATCGGCCTGGCCTCGCACCGGGCCCGCGTCGACGCCGCCGGTGGCACCTTCGTGTTCCTCGACGCCCCGGCCGGCACCCATGTCTTTGTGGAGCTGCCGCTCAAGCCTTGACGGACTCGCCTGCGGCCGCTGCGTAACCGGCTCGGTAGCCGAAAACCATTGCCGGACCAATGGTTCCGCCGGCACCGCCGTAAGCCCGGCCGGTGGCGCCTGCCATGGCGTTGCCGGCCGCGAACAGCCCGGGTATGGGTAGGCCATTGACATGCAGGACGCGGCCGTCGCGGTCGGTCCGCGGTCCGCCCTTGGTGCCCATCGATCCCACACCAATAGGCACCGCATAGAACGGGGCGGTGTCGATCGGGCCCAGCGTCTTTCCGGTCAGGGTGGTCGCCCGGTCGTCACCCCAGTAGCCGTCGTACGCGCTGGAGCCGCGGCCGAAATCCGGATCCGATCCCGCCGCGACGTTGCGGTTCCAGCGCTCGATGGTGTCGGCGAGTCCGGCGGCGTCGATTCCGGTCTTGGCGCCCAACTCGGCGAGGTCGGCCGACTCGCAGAACCAGTCCGGAACATTTTGTCCGGGAGCGATACCCAGAAATCCGTAGCTGGCCAGATGAACTGAGTCGAAGACCATCCACGCGCGATCGTTGACATAGCCACCCCGAGGATCGAGGTAGTGGAAGGCGCCGGCCATCGAGTTGTACTCGCCGGCCTCATTGACGAACCGCCGGCCGGCCTGGTTGACAATGATGCTGCGCGGGCGCGTTCGTTCCAGCCGCACGCTGCGGCTGCGTTGCCTGCCCTCGATGGTGTCGTTGGGGATCTGGACGATCGGCACCCACCACGCCTCACCCATGTTGGCCA
>JAVROZ010000229.1:0-3431 GCA_032162485.1 Mycobacterium sp. | reverse complement strand
CACGTCGACATGCGCATGTCCGCACCGCCGTGAATGCTGTTGGGCGCGCCAATGATTCCTACCATCGGCCCGCGCGGCAGCTGGTTGAGCCACTTGTCGCTGACCGACTTGGGAGCATCGGGTTTTCCGGTGATCAGCCGAGCCGACGCCAGGTTGAGCACCGGATGCAGGCGGTCGCCGATTCGCACATAGAGCCCCCCATTGGATGTGCTGAGCAGAATTTGCGCGTTTCCAATGTTGGGCGAGGGTTTGAAGAACGCCAGCACTCCGGCCGCTCCGGTGATGAGGATGGCAATCACCAGGCCCACGAGAAGCGACCGGATCTGCCCGCGCATCGGGTCGTGGATCATCCGGGAGTCGGCACGAATCAGCGCGTGCTCAAGCCGGCGGATCAAAAACCGGTACCCGTTGACTTGCGCACGTGTGGTTACTTGCGCGGGCATAACCACCCCCATCAACGTCTGGCAGGCACCGGGCCTGGGTAGCGTATAACAGCGCCAAAGGCTAAAGACGCGCGAATTTTCGCTCTACAGAATGGATAAGATCCCACTGTGCCGCGCCGTCCGACGACGCCCCCGAGTCGGGGGACGCCATCGGAGTCGAATGGACTGCGGTCGACGATCGAAATCGGTGCACAGCGTCTATTGCCGCTGACCGACCTGCTGGTGCTGCAACTGCTCGTCGCGGCGGGAACGGTAATAGCACCCATCGTCGGATTTCCCGGCTGGCAGGGCAGCGCGGTCGGGCTTGCGGTGGCCTTGGTGATGGTGGTCCGCTTCCGCGGGATTTCGCTACCGCGGTTGATCGCGCTGCGGACGGGATTTTGGCGGCAACGTCGCAAGAGGGCCCGCAAGACGACCCCGGCCGAACCCTTTGACGTGCCGATGGCCGACGGTGCTCTGATCGGGTTCCGTTGGGATGGAAACACTTTGATGTCGCTGCTGCAGATCGAAGAGAACCCGCAGGCCATGACGATCATGGAGCCCGGTACGACGGTTTCCGGTGAAACCGTGCCGGTGCAGGCCCTTGTCGAATGCCTGCAGCAGTTCGACATCACGCTGGATTCGATCGATGTGCTCTCCCAGGGCGCCCGTTCGCAAGGCCACAGCCAGGTGGCCACGGTGTACGACGCCGTGCTGGGCCCGCTGCCCGCGATCGCGCAGCGCAATGTGTGGATCGCCATCCGGTTCGACCCGTCGCGGTGTGCGGCAGCGGTGCGCAGGCGCGGCGGCGGCCGGAACGGAATTCTGCGAGCGGCCACCACCGCGACGCGCCGGGTGGCGAACCGGCTCACTGAGGGCGGCTTGCGGACCCGGGTGTTGACGGCCAGCGAGATTGGCCAAGCCACCAACCAGTTGACCGACGGGGTGGATCTGACCACCGTCGAGGAGACCTGGCGCACCTGCCGCGAAGGCCGTTTCCGGCTACGCAGCTTTGCCATCAAACCCCGCATGCTCACCACAGCGGGACTCGGCCTGCTGTGGACCATCCCCAGTTACTCCACCACCATGTCCCTGTCGCTGCGCCGCGACCGTCCGCACGGCCCGGTGCAGGTCCGCGGATTAGCCCGATTCGACACCCACGGGCGGGCCCGGATTCACCTGCGCGGCCTCACCCATCTACGGGGTCACCAGTACTCGGCGCTGGCCGCGAGTCTGCCGGTGCCCCCTCCGCCGCGGCGGGTCGAGAAGTGGGCCTACTCAGGGGTGCCCGCGGCCGGCGAACCAATCGGCGGCACAGATTTCGAGCACCTCTACCTGCCGGCGTCGGGCTGCGGGCAGGTCATCGGCGCCGACGACCACGGCCGTGCGGTGGCGTTATCCCTTTTCGGCCCTCAGATCCGCCGCGTCGAGATCGCCGGCACGTTGCATCTGGCGCAGCAGGTGGTGTTGCGATCGCTGGCGTTGGGGGCGCACGTTCTGGTGCACAGTCGGCGTCCGACCAAGTGGCGCACGATGGTTGACGAGGTGGACGACCATGACCTGTTGTGGGTCAGTGACTTCAACCGCGGGTCAATGCAGGCGGGAGCCGATCGCAACTACTCGGTGGAGATGTTCGACGGCGTGGCCGAGCAATCGGTGCGGGTCGGGGTGACCGCGATCGTGGTGGTCCCGCCGAAGTCGGCCGTGACCGCCAACGCCGACGTCACGCTAGAATCGCTCAACGTCGATGCCGACACCGTCAAAGTGAGTACCAGGACTGGCTCATCGCTGGTCACCATGGTCGCCACCGACGATGAGATGCGGTACCTCAAAGCGTCGTTCGCCGCCGAAGAATAGAACCGCCGCAAACGGTGCCCCTTTAACCCTGCTGGGGTGCGCTAGCGTAAATCCAGGTCACCCCCATCGGGGCGGTGCAAAGGAGTGATTATGGCTTACCCGTCCGGGGCTGACGGCTATTACCCGGCGGAACAGACCGGCGCGTACGGCAGCTACTCGCAGTGGTCTCCCGACCCGGAAACCGGTGCAAATCTCACGCACCGGCGCTTGACCATTGCCGTGGTGCTGTTGGGGCTGTGCTCCTACCTGGTCAGCTTCGGGCCGATGCTCAACGTGGCCGGAATCGACTGGGACGTGCGCTTCGCGGTGCTCGCGGGACTACTTGCGGCGTTCGGGCTGCTGGCCCGGCAGACACCGGCCACGAAGGTCGTCGCCGCGCTGGCCACGCTGGGTTTTCTGGATGCCCTGTCGAGGGTGATCGTCCTCCCTGAGGGGATTGAGCCCGGGTGGGCCCTCTGGGTCCTCGTGGTCCTTAACGCCCTGCAGACGGGCGCCGCGATCGGCGCTCTGCTGACCCAGCCCGACGCATCCGACGAGCAGCGAGCCTGGTACGCGGCATACGCCGAGCAGTATGCGCAGGCCGCGGCGCAGTACTACGGCCAGGATGCGCAGGAGGATCAAGCCGAGACCGCATATCAAGGCGGCACCTCACATGTCCAGCAGGCGCAGCACGCCTCGGCACCGGAGCCAAGGCGGGCCGCAGCGCCTCAGGACGCCAGTTATGCGGAGTTCGTCGGTGACCAGCCGTCCGCGCCGGCCAGTGGCCAGGTCGCCGGAGCACACGCCGCACAGCCATCGGCCGGCTTGCCAAATGTCAGCCACTCCGCAGGGCCCCAGCAACAGACCGTGGTGAGCGAGCCGGAGTACCGGACCTCTAACTGACCGAAAGCTGGCCGATCAGCGTCGTGATCGCTGCAGCGACGTCAGCCGGAATGGGGCGCTCGGCCTCGGCATCGGCCAGGAAGGTCTCCGGGAGCCCCGCGGCGGCCGCCGCTTCCTCGAGGCTGAGTTCGGCACGGTGTCGCGCCCCGTAGAGCCGCTGCCCCAACGTTGCATGCGGTGACCTCGCCGCGCGGGCCATCACGTCGTTGTAGGCGCGGCGCACGCTGCTCAACGCCAGCACCACCGAGGGGGTGCCCTTGGCATTGCGAG
>JAVROZ010000228.1:0-3099 GCA_032162485.1 Mycobacterium sp. | reverse complement strand
CCCGCGCCGAACTCGACGTCGTCAGGCTGGTGGGCGAGGGTCTGAGCAATCGCGACGCCGCAACCAGGCTGTTCATCTCACCGCGCACGGTTCAGGCACACCTGACGCACATTTACACCAAGCTCGGCCTCACCTCACGCGTGCAACTCGCCCAGGAAGCGGCTCGACACTAGTGGGCCTACAGAAACGCTCGGTTGCCGTACCGATCGAGCGAAACGAATTCCCCGACTGGCCGACGCGTCGTCGGACCGTATTTGCCGATCGGCCAGCCGAGCGGAATCACCGCGACCGGCGTGACATTCCACGGCAGGCCGAGGGCACGCCTGGCTAACACGGTGCTCCACAACGGCATAGTGATCAAGGCCGCGCCCAACCCGGCCGCACGGGCAGCGAGCAGGAGGTTCTGCACCGCCGGATAGATCGATCCGTACGCGCTGCTGGAAGCGACCGTCGGCCGGGGCGCGATCACACCTTTGAGGCATGCCACCACGACGACGGGGATGTCGTCGAAATGATCCGCCTGCCATCGGACGGCCTTTTCGATGCGCAGCATCTTGTCGTCCATGCGTTTTTCCAGCGCGCGCTTGTAGATCGGACCAAAGAGATTCAAAGCTCGGCGATTCAGGCTGCCGAGTTTGGCGACGGCGTCGCGATCCTTGAGGACGATGAACTCCCAGTTCTGCGCGTTGGAGCCGGTTGGGGCTTTCATGGCCAGTTCCAGCAGGTGCAGGACCAGCGAATCTTCGACCGGATCACTCTTGAGCCGACGGATGGCGCGCTGGGTGCGCATCGCCTCTTCGAGTGGCATGTTCAGGGGTTCTTGCTGACTCATGCCTTTGATCTCAACACGCTCAGCCAACTGATGGAACCCGCTCTAACATCGCGGTCGGTTTCCAGTCGCAGCAGTTGCTTGGCCCTGTCGTAGAGCTGCTGAACTCCGGTGCCGTGGCCTTCCATCCCGACCGCGTCGATGCAGGCATCCGGACCCCTACCACCGGTCATCTCCCGCAACGTCTCGTGCACGCTGTCGGCCTTCGCGTCGCTACGCCGATTCAGTTGTGCGCTCGACGAGCAAGTTTGTTGCCTAGTCCGGTGGCGATCTGACTGGGGCGCTGTTGTTCGCCCTGCTGCGCGCCCAAGAGGATGATCGTTCCCGTAAGTATCGGCAGCACCCACTGGACGTAACGCAGTTGCTGCTGCGCCGACGCGACGTCATCAGGGGTGGACGATGAAGGTTCGGTTGCCCCCTGCACGGGATGGCCCTGTCCCTGAGCGGCTTTCGTTCCCAACACGCCACTGTAAGCCGTGGCACCCAGAGCCGCACCGGTGACAGCGATCTTCACGATCGTGTTCGAGGTCACGCCGCTCTGGTACTTGGCGCGTTTCCGGTTGTTGTAGAGGATTGCACCGCCCCCGACCAGATGCGCACCAATGGCGGCGGCATTGACTGGCGCCCACTTCATCCAGCCCGCCGCCGAGACGCGGGCGCGGTCCTGGGAGTCGCGCACCGCGGCACTCGCACCGTTGAGACCGACCGCTCCCATCAACGATCCGCCGAACCAGGCCGCGGCACCAAGATCGTGAAGTGACCGAATGATTGTGTTCCGTGTTGACATCATCGTCCTTTCGACAGCCGAGGTGGCCTGACCATGCCTCGGCGTTTTGCGTGGATTACCTCTCAGGCGGTGCGCCACTGCGCACGCTCGTCGGCTGGGGTTCACTGATTCGTTCGTTTGAAACATGCCCGACCGCAGATTAATTCGGGCAGAAACAAATTGGTTCAGCACCGGCGCCCATGCCAGGCGCACCCGACTGGCGCTGGCGGTGAAGTCGATGTTTGCCACAGTTATTCCGGGGGATTCGTTGATAACTGCAGCTCCCCGAGCGCCCGCAGGCCGGCAACACGAGTACCAGGGGGTTCAAGTTGACCACCGACTACGACGTAGTAATCATCGGCTCCGGTTTCGGCGGTTCCGTGTCGGCGCTGCGACTCACCGAAAAGGGTTACCGAGTCGGCATTTTGGAGGCCGGACGTCGATTCGAGGACTCCGAGTTCCCCAAGACAAGCATGGACGTGCGCAACTTCCTGTGGGCACCCAAGCTCGGCTGCACCGGAATTCAGCGCATCCATGTGCTGCCCGACGTGATTGTGCTGGCCGGGGCCGGGGTGGGTGGCGGCTCGCTGAATTACGCCAACACCCTCTACGAGCCCAAGTCCGATGCCTTCTACCGGGACCGGCAGTGGGCGGACATCACCAACTGGCGAGAGGAACTGGCGCCCTACTATGACCAGGCCAAACGCATGCTGGGCGTGGTCACCAATCCGACGATGACGGCCTCTGACGTGGTGATGCGCAAGGTGGCCGACGATCTGGGGGTGGGCGACACGTTCAGCATGACGCCCGTCGGCGTGTACTTCGGACCTGACGCAGCGGGCGGGCAAGACCCCCGACCAGGAGTGGAGGCCGACGATCCATTCTTCGGCGGGGCCGGCCCACGTCGGCGCGGCTGTATCGAGGTCGGCGAATGCATGACCGGCTGCCGCCACAACGCCAAGAACACCCTGATGAAGAACTATTTGTACCTCGCTGAGCGGGCCGGTGCCCGCGTTCACGATCTGATCACTGTCACCGTCGTCCGGCCGCTTGCCCGGGGCGGTTATGCCGTCGACACGGTCCGCAGCGGCAGCTGGCGTACGCGGCGCACCGCCGCCACCATCACCGCCGAGCAGGTGATCTTCGCGGCGGGCACGTGGGGAACACAGCAGTTGCTGCACCGGATGAAATCGAGCGGTACGTTGAGCCACATCTCCGACCGACTCGGCGTGCTGACGCGGACGAACTCCGAGGCGCTGTGCGGCGCCAGCGTACGGATGCGACAGGGTAAGGGCGCCGCGTTCCATCAGGGAGTCGCGATCACCTCGTCGATTCACCCCGACGACAAGACACACATCGAACCGGTCCGTTACGGCAGAGGCGCACAGTCGATGGGGTTGCTGACTACCGTGATGACCGACGGCGGGGGCCGGGCGCCGCGGTGGCTGAGATGGCTGGGGCAGATCCTGCGCCACCCTGGTCAGGCCGCCTCGGTGTACGTCGG
>JAVROZ010000227.1:0-4421 GCA_032162485.1 Mycobacterium sp. | reverse complement strand
GTCGCCAAAATCGGCGCCGGCAGGCAACGGAATATCGGGGAACGGGTTGGTAGTAATGGTGTGCGTCATTTAGATAGGCCTCCGCTGGCGGCGTATCCCTTGGTCCTATTGCGCGTTTATTGCGCGGAGACAGCAAAAGCCCGGTGAAAACCGGGCCTGAACTGCAGTGAAACTGGTGCGCGATACTGGGATTGAACCAGTGACCTCTTCCGTGTCAGGGAAGCGCTCTCCCGCTGAGCTAATCGCGCTGGGGAATCCAAATCTGGAGGTGGAGACGGGAATCGAACCCGTGTGCACGGCTTTGCAGGCCGTTGCCTCACCACTCGGCCACTCCACCGCTGGGATTGATGCCTCTTGCACCTTCGAGCGGATGACGGGATTCGAACCCGCGACCCCAACCTTGGCAAGGTTGTGCGCTACCAACTGCGCCACATCCGCGCGCAACGGACGAGATCGTCGCCCGGTGCGAAGCACGACGATAGTCCACGTCAGCGGGCCCACACAAATGCCTAGGTACAAGCCGTGTCGAACTTGTCGCGCCCCCCGGTCGCGCGCACCTGGCTCGCGTGGCCTGAGTGGAACGCGTGATAATCTTCGACGTCGTTCGCCTCTCGGCGCAGGTCCCGTGGCTCAGTGGAAGAGCGTCCGCTTCACACGCGGAAGGTCGCTGGTTCGATCCCAGCCGGGACCACCACCATTCACGCAGCTCAGAGGCCTATTCGCCGCGTCGGTGGTGTTGGTGCGCCAGCTGAAAGAACGGGAGGCAATGATGCCAGTCACGGTGATCCTTGAGCTGCGATTCAAGCCCGAGTCGGTCGCGGCGGGGCGCGAGCTGATGGGCCGGGCGTTGCAAGACACCCGAGCCTTCGACGGAAATGTCCGCACCGACGTGCTCATCGACGAGGACGACGAAGGGCACTGGCTCATCTACGAACTCTGGGACACGGTGGACCACGACGAGGCGTACCGCCGCTTCCGGGCCGGCGAAGGCAAACTCACCCAGCTTCCGCCGCTGCTGGCCGCGCCTCCGGTCAAGACGAGGTACAACGACTCCGACGTCTGACGGGGGCGCTTTCCGGGGTAATGGCATACCGTCGGGCATGGTCTTTTTCGCTGACGGCATCGGCACGCTCAAGCTCGAATGTCCTCAGGCTCACCCTGTCGGCAGGATCCTGCGGGAAAGTGCGCACCAGTCCGTCCAGTACGACCCCGGTGCCTCGGTCGGGGAGCGCCGATTCTGGCCGGCGGAAGGCGAGCAGGCTCAATTCACCACGCACTGCCGCTTCTGCGACAAGCCGGTGGGGGAGTCGACGGCAACACTGCAGAAAAAGTTCACCGAACTGCTTGATGACACCGTCGAGACCTACGCGACCACGACGATGCCGTATCTGCAGGCCCCAGCAAACGCACCTAACGTCCGCACCAACCCCCTATTTAGGATGCACACCGACGAGCACTGAAAAGTTCAGGGCCGTAACACTTTTCAATGGATCATCGGTCCGCGACATCGCCCTCTGACAGCGCCCAAATAGACCCGCTATTCATCGTTTGCCAAATTAAACGCACGGTATTCATCCATGCGGATAACACCGGGTCTTTATTGATTTCGTAAGGTTCATGAGGAAACGTCTACGAAAGCGCACGAAACCACGTCCCTACTAGCACGGAGTTCTCATGACGCTATCCCGCAGGCACCCGCTGGGCGTCCTCGCCGTGATTGTGGCAAGCCTGGCCGCTGTCACATCTCTCGTCGTGTTCGCACCTCGGGCTCAGGCGTTCTATGTCAAGTACCACGAGACGATTACGCGTAACGCTCTCCCCGCAGATCAAGTCAGCCAGCTGGCCGTCAACCAGATCCTGATAGGTCCACCGCCTGGCGGCGGGGCTATGGGCAGTGACGTGTTTGCCACCGATGAGTTCCGTCACCTGGACAACTCGATCACTCCCGTCGACGTCTGCAACCGGGCACAGCAGGCGTGGGACGTGTTCTCGCCCGTCGTCCTGAGCGGGTCGGTGCTCAACGGGAACGTCGAGGTTGACGGACCGGGCGCGCGCGCCGCGTTCGGGGCGCTGTTGCACACGCAACAGGACTTCTACGCCCACTCCAACTTTGTTGACGACAACATCGCCATCGGCCAGCTGGACCGGCTGGCCCCGCCGATCTTCCCGACCTGCAACCCGGCCGACTTCCCGGCTGACCTGCACACCGGTTACTACAACATCGACTTCTCGCAGCAGTTCCCCCTTGAGGGCTGCCCAGCGGGTGGTCCGCCGCCCGGTTTCCAGGAATGCCACACGGTGCTGAACAAGGACGGCCCACACACCCCGCGTGGCGGAACGCCCGTCCCGGGAACGAACTTCAACGAGTATGACCTCGCGGCGAAGCTGGCCACCCAGGCCAGTACCAATCTGTACTTCATGATTCGCGACTGGGTAGCCAACGCCAACGGGCAGGACGCCGCGGTTCAGTTGTTCCAGCAGGGTGGCCCGCTGCCGTCGCTGTCCAACCTCCCGCACCTGCCCAACGTTCCCAACATTCCGTACACCGGAAACTGAGCACGGCCAGGCGGTCAGGTCGAATCAGCGGGTGCTCGGGTCAGTCCAGTCGATCCACTCACCGTGGGCGGCGATTCCGAGCACACCGCTGATTCCGGCTTGGTCGAACGCCGCGACGAATTCGTCGGTGCCCTCGCTGAAGTGAGCCCAGCCGTCGACGTGGGCCGGTATCACCAGCGTGGCGCCGAGCAATTCAGCGGCCGCGGCCGCGCGCGCCGAGGTCAGCGTCAGCGGTCGCCCACCTTCCTTGGTCGCCACGCTCGCTGCGCCGGCGAACAACACCGCGATGTCGATGTTTCCGACGCGCTCAGTAACCTCTTTGACCACACCGATCGAGGCATTGTCGCCACTGAGGTAAACCGTGGGTAGGCCGCGACCGGACAACACAAAGCCCGTCACCTCGCAGTTGACATGACCGCTGGCGTCGCGTTGCCCGTCGGCCGGGCCGTGCACCGCCGGAACGGCTTGCGCCACAAGGGGGCCCGAGCCGCCTGGCAGCTCGTAGGATTCCCACGGCGCCAATCCCGTTGCCGGCGGACCCAGCCGGCCGGCACCGCCGGGATGGGTGAGCACTAGGGGAGCGGCCAGCGCCCACCGACGTCCCGCATCGTCCAGATTGTCTGGATGCTCGTCGTGACTAATCAGCACCGCGTCTACCGAACCGAGGGCATCGGCGGTCACCGCCGGACCGGCCGTCTTGGTCAGGTAGGCGTGTTTGCCGGGCGGATCGAAGGTCGGGTCCATCACGATGCGGCGGCCCGCGATATCGACCACCGTCGTCGGGCCGCCCAGCACGCTGATTCCGCAGTCGCGTCGTGGCACATTCACATATGTCTCCTATGCATCAAAGGCCTTGAGCGGCAAGCCAGTTGGAGATCCGCTCGGCCACCTGAGGCCACCCGGGTTCCAGCATCATCATGTGTCCCATGTCGGGAAAGAGTTCTGCCTCGGTCCCGTAGGCCGCCGCAGTCGTGCGGACATCTTCGTTGTTGATCAACCCGTCTTCTTTGCCGCCGAGTACCAGCAGCGGCGTCTTTATCCGTTCGGGATGGGGCAAACGAAAGGCCTGGTCTGTGAAGACCGCGCGCAGGCTGTCGGGCTCCACACGCGCGGCACAGGCCACAACGATTGGCTCCGGCGTCGTGGGACTGAACAGGAACTGCCGGGCCAGAGCAGGCGTGTTGAAGATTTCGTGTGGTTGCTTGAAGGCATTGGCGCGCACCGCCATCCAGGGATGTTGCCGCCAAACCCGCATCGAGGCCCGGAAGATGCCCCGCGCGGGCGCCGACGCCATCAGGACAGCGGCAGGAGCGTCGCGGTCCTGGAGGTACTTCTGCGTGATGTAGCCGCCCGTGGAGTGACCGACGAGCACCGGCCGACCGCCCAAGTGATCAGCCGCCCAACGGACATCGTGGAGATAGTGCGCGATCGAGTTTTTGCTTGGCGGGGCGGGCGAGCTGCTGGTGCCATGGCCACGCCAGCTGACCGCCGCGGCTCTGAATCCCCGCTCGGCGAAGAAATCGAGAAAGTGTTCGTCCCAACACCACGCCGACAGGCAACCACCATGGACGAACAACAACGGGGCCGGACGGGACTGGGTGGCAACACCCTTGTCGATCAGTTCGAGCACAGGGCCTAATGGTGCCAGCCTCCATAAGTCATCGTGAACTAAGGCCGACTAAGGTTTTCCAGTGTCCGTTTCCCACATGCTTTTGATCGGGCTCGCGGGCCTGGGCGCGGGCGCGATCAACGCGCTGGTCGGATCCGGCACCCTGATTACGTTTCCGACGCTCGTCGCGCTGGGCTATCCGCCGGTCACGTCCACCATGTCCAATGCGGTCGGCCTGGTTGCCGGCAGCGTTTCG
>JAVROZ010000226.1:0-3773 GCA_032162485.1 Mycobacterium sp. | reverse complement strand
CTTCGGGCCCGGCGTCTACCGGCAGGCCCGTCGCGTCGCATGCGCGGTACTGCCGCAGGCGGCGGTGTTTCTGGTGTGGGATGCGGTGGCAATCGCGGCCCGGGTGTGGAGATACAATGACCAGTACATCACCGGTATCGAGATACCCCCGCACATCCCCATCGAGGAGGTGCTGTTCTTCGTGGTAATTCCCTTGTGCGGCATGCTGACTTACAACGCGGTGACCACGATCCTGGACTGGAGCAAGCGCCGATGACCGGGCTTGGATACACACTGCCTGCGGTGATTTCGGTGTTGGCCGTGTGCGCACTGGAATTCACGGTGTTGCACACCGGCCTGTTTCGCCGGCCGGCCTACTGGTTGTCGATGGTGATCGTGCTGGGCTTCCAGGTTCCAGTCGACGGCTGGCTGACCAAGCTGAGTGCACCCATCGTGATATACAACGAGCCGCAAACCAGCGGGCTGCGCTTCCCGTTCGACATCCCCGTCGAGGACTTCCTGTTCGGTTTCGCCATGGTCACCGGGGTGCTGCTGTTATGGGAGCGCCAACATGCGGGCCGGTCGTCATGAAGAAATCCGGACTGGAGCGCCGCGATGTGCCGGATGCGTTCGACGTCGGCGCGGACGCCTACGACCAGTTGGTCGGCGCTAATCCGGGTTATCACAGCAACCTGCGGCTTTCGGTGAGCCGCATGGAATTGCCCAATCGCGGTCGAGGATTGCGATTGCTCGACGCCGGCTGCGGCACCGGTGCCTCGACGGCCGCGCTGCTGGCCGCGGCTCCGGAGGCCGAGATCGTGGCGGTGGACGCGGCACGAGGCATGTTGGAAGCGGCACAAGCGAAATCGTGGCCATCGTCGGTCCGGTTCGTGCACACCCGCATCGAGGATCTCCACGAACACGGCATCACCGGCCCATTCGACGGCATCCTGGCGGCTTACCTGGTGCGCAACCTAGCCGATCCGGATACCCAACTGCGCACCTTCGCCACCCTGCTGCGGCCCGGCGGAACGCTGGCGGTGCACGAGTATTCGGTGCGCGATTCCCGTGCCGCCACCCGGATCTGGCACGCGGTGTGTTGGGCCATCATCATTCCCGCCGGCTGGTGGCGAACCCGAAGCGCCACCCTGTATCGGCACCTGTGGCGCAGCGTGCTGGCCTTTGACGGGGCCGAAAGATTCCGGGGGCGGATGTCTGAGGCCGGATTCACCGATGTGCGTAGTGAAACCATGCCAGGCTGGGAACACAACGTCGTCCACACCTTTGTCGGGAAGACGTCTGTCGGAGAGGTGCCGCGATGACCGACCGCCGCCGCCACCGGCACCCGGCCCTGCCCGGGTTAGCCGATGCCAGTGCGCTGTCCTCCCGGCCGCGCGTGGTGGTCGTCGGCGCCGGCATCGCCGGATTGGCGGCCGCGGCCGGGCTCGTCGAACGGGGCGTCGCCGTCGAGGTCGTGGAGAAGCAGAACTACCTCGGCGGCCGAGTCGGCGGCTGGATCGAACGAGATAACCACGTCGAACTCGCGATGAATCGCGGATTTCACGCCTTCTTCCGCCAGTACTACAACTTGCGGGACTTGCTGCGCCGCGTTGACCCGCAGCTGCAGATGCTGACGCCCGTCACCGATTACCCGCTGATAGACGGCGCCGGCCGCCGGGACAGCTTCCGCGGTTTGCCGCGCACGCCGCCGTGGAACGCGCTGGCATTCGCTTTGCGCAGTCCGACGTTTCGGCCCGCGGATCTGGTGCGCATCGACGCCCCCGCTGCCGCCCCGCTAGCGGCCGTGTCGGTGCCCGAGATCTATCACCAGCTGGATCACATCGACGCCGAGACCTTTCTGAAAAGCATCAACTTTCCGGAATCGGCGCGTCACCTCGCGTTCGAAGTGTTCTCCCGCAGCTTCTTCGCCGAACCATCGCAGTTGTCGGCCGGTGAACTGGCAACGATGTTCCATATCTACTTCTTGGGCTCCAACGAGGGATTGATCTTCGACGTGGCCAACGCGAACTTCGATGTGGGCCTCTGGAATCCACTGCGCAACTATCTGGAGGAACGCGGCGTCCGTTTTCGGCTCGGCACCCAGGTGCAGCGGGTCGACAGGGACGGCACCAAAGGCTTTCGCGTCCAGATTGATTCGGGCGATCGGCTCGACACGGATGCCGTGGTGCTGGCCGCGGAGGTGAGCGGGCTTCAACAGATTGTGGCCGAATCGCCTGACCTCGGCAATGACCTGTGGCGGGGCCAGATACGACGATTGCGCTCCGCACCCTCCTTCGTGGTGCATCGGCTCTGGCTCGACCGTCCTGTCGATGCAGACCGGCCGGCTTTCCTCGGAACGGCGGGTCATCCGCCACTTGACAACATCAGCGTGCTGGATCGCTACGAAAGTGAAGCCGCCGCGTGGGCCGGCCGCAACGGCGGCTCGGTTGTCGAATTGCATTCCTATGCAGTGGATTCCAATGCATCAACGGAAGGCGGGATCAAGCAGCTGCACAAGCTGTATCCCGAAACCGCAGGCGCGAAGGTGGTTCACGAACGTGTACTGCGCCGAAGTGATTGCCCGCTGTTCACCCCGGGAACCTACACTCGGCGCCCCACGGTCGCGTCGCCGCAACCCGGCCTGGCCCTGGCCGGCGACGGCATCCGTGTCGATCTGCCGGTGGCGCTGATGGAGCGCGCCGCCACCACCGGCTTTGCGGCCGCCAATCACCTGCTGTCCCAATGGGGTGTTGCCGGTCACGAGCTGTACACCGTTCCCGTCCGCGGACGGTCCGTGTTACTGCGGTCGCTGGCGGCCCGCCAAAGGCGTAAGCGGTTATGAGCATCGGTGATCGACTCCGCCGTCAGTGGCCGAAAGACTGGCCACTGCAGGTAATTCCACGGGCTCCGTGGACACAACAACGTCCCACCTACGGTCAAGCGCAGCCGCGCATCATCAGCGCCGCGCTGCAGCGGGCCCAGAACCGGCCGACCGGAAACTGGTATGTCTTTGCGGCGAGCCGGGACGTGCGGAAGGACCGCCCGTTGGGCGCGCGGGTGGCGGGCAGCGAACTGGTCGCGTGGCGCGATCGGCTCGGTCAGTTACGGGTTGGGCCCGGCGCGTGCCCCCACCTAGGCGCGGATCTTGCCACCGGAACCGTGTCCGGCGGGGTCTTGTTTTGTCGGTGGCATGGGTTGGCGCTTGACGGAAGCGACTGCAAGCTCGGCTGGGCGGCACTGCCCAGCTACGACGACGGTGTGCTGGCGTGGGTGCGACTCGATTCTGCAGGCGCAGAGACGCCGCTGGATACGCCCGTGGTTCCGGACCGGCCTACCGGTGACCCGGTGTCCGCAGTCACCCGCGTCGTTGGCGTCTGCGAACCCTGCGACGTGATCGCGAACCGCCTCGATCCATGGCACGGCAGTTGGTTTCACCCGTATTCCTTCACCCAGTTGGAGGTAATCACCACCCCAACCGAGGAGGACGACCGTTTCGTCATCTCGGTCAGTTTCCGCATCGGTCGATTGGGCGTGCCCACGATCGCGGAATTCACTTGCCCCGAAGCACGCACCATCGTGATGCGCATCGTCGAGGGCGAAGGCGCCGGCAGTGTTGTCGAAACCCATGCCACCCCAATCGGTCCGGGGACAGACGGACGGCCGACCCTAGCCGTCATCGAGGCGGTCATCGCGCAGTCACCTCGACCGGGATTCAAGGTGGCCCAAACCGCCGCTCCACTCATCAGGCCGTTGATGCGCCACGCCGCCAACCGGCTGTGGCGCGACGACATGGA
>JAVROZ010000225.1:0-3468 GCA_032162485.1 Mycobacterium sp. | reverse complement strand
TCAGGCCTCATCGACATCACGCTCCGAACAGCCGACGTCGCAGCGCAGCGGCATTGCCGAAGATCCGGATTCCCAACACGACGATGATCGCGGTGGACAACTGAGTGCCTACGCCGAGTTGGTCACCGACGTAGACGATCAGCGCAGCCACCAAGACGTTGAACACGAATGAGACCACGAAGACCTTCGGGTCGAAGATGCGCTCGAGGTATGCGCGCAAGCCGCCGAAGACCGCGTCCAAGGCGGCAACCACAGCAATCGGCAGATACGGCTGAATGACCTCGGGGACGCTGGGATGAAAAATCAAGCCCAGCACGATGCCGATGACAAGCGCCGCGATTCCGATCATCTACTAGGGCCCAATCTCTCCGGCGAACTTGATATCGCGGACCGCTCCGGCGGGCAAAGCAAGATAGTCGCCCACGTTTACGCTCACGCCGACGCCATAAGAAACCTCCAGTAGCCGCAGCCGGCGTAACCCCGGACTTCGGTCGAAGGCGTCCCGCATCGCGTGCGACGGTCCGATGGCCAGGATGGTGTACGGGCTGGTGGTGGGGTTGTTGTCGACCAGAATCGCTCCCCCGGCTTGACGGATGGTGACGTTGGGCCCAATTCGCGCGCCGTCGATCGCGATGGCCTCGGCGCCGCTGGCCCACAGCGAATTCACCACTAGCTGCAGGTCGCGGTCGAGGATGATCTGCCGGCTGCCACTCACCCGCTGTTTGGACGCGTCCGAGAGATTCGGGCTCGCGCCCGGGTCGGTCACGGTTACCGTCACGCCGGGACCGGTCACCGCCGTGCTGGCTGCCGCCAAGCTGAGTGCGTCGAGGCGGTTCAGCATTCGCTGACCCACCGCGTCGTCGGCCAACGCGAGCCGCTGTACCTGGTCGACCTTGGCCGACAGCGCGCTGCGCTGTTGGGCCAATCTGGTGGCGGCGGACTGTGTCAACCGCACATTGGTGGCCAGCAGCTGCTGCGCGGTCCGAACGCCTGGAGCAACCGAGCGAGCCTGCGCTACGGCGGCGGCAAACACGGCGGCGATCAGGGTCGCGGCCAGCGCCTGCCACATCCAGCCGAAGGCCCGGGCACGGCCGCGCTCGGGTTCACCCAGTTCTCCACGGCGTTCCCGTTCGGCCGCCGCCGCGGCGTATCCGGGGTCCAGGTGTTCGGACAGCAGTGCGCGCAACAGTGACGGAACCGGAAGGTGTTTCGGCCGCGCCGCCACGTGGGCGCTGTAACCGGCGTTGGGGTCATAGCCACCGAGCAGTCGATCCGGATCAGCCATGTTCACCTGCTTTGGGCGGCCCCGGATGCGGGTGGCGCGTGACCTTGGGCATCCGCCGCAGCACCAGGACCATCTGCACCATGTAGAGCACGAACGCCCACAGGTACATATATAAACCCCAGAGCAAAAACGCCCACCCGCAAGCTCCCACAATGCGGCTCCACTGCGCGTCAAATTGACCCAACAGGACCAGCGGGAAGCCCGACATCAGTGCGAACGTGGCGGCCTTGCCCACATAGGAAACGGGCAGAGCGGAGAGTCCGCGGCTCCACAACAGGGGCAACGTCCCGGCCAGGGCCGCATCGCGGGCTAGCAGCGTGAGCACGAACCACCAGGGAGCGATTCCGCCGAGCGCAAAGACGATTGGCACGGTGATCATGTACAGGCGGTCGACCGCCGGGTCCAGCAGCACGCCCAGCCGCGACGACTGATTCAGCACTCGGGCGATCTTGCCGTCTGCCCAGTCGGAGAAGCCGCTGAACATCAGGATGGCCACTGCCCAGCTGTGGGTATGCGTGACCAGCATCAGGTAGACGAAGACCGGGATGAGTGCCAGGCGGACGACGCTCAGCAGGTTGGGCAACGTCAGCACCCGATTCTGCGCGAGCACTGGCTCCATGAGCCGTGACATTAGCCCGGCGACGATGGGGTCCGCACGGCGGACCGCTGAGGAGTGGGCCGTCGGATCGAGCCCGGGGACGATGGGGTGCGCACGGCGGAGGGTGTCGCCGCGGGCCAGACGCTACGGCAAATTCTGACGCCGATTTCGCCGTCTCACGATCGCCGACCAAGTCTTAACGGAAGACGCCGGGCAGGCTCAGCGTAGACAGCGTGTCGTCAGACAACGGGTTGTCGTTGACCATGTAGGTCCACGTCGATGTCGGTCGGGCGAGCTTGGACAGATCCAGGCCCGGTTCGTCCTCGAGGATGTTCGCAGTTTCGAACGTCTGTTGAGCCGCCTCGATCGCGTCAGCGGCCAGCGATGCGAAGGCGTCCACGGCCATCCGGTGAAACTCGTCGAGCGGGTTCTGCCGGCCCAGCGCGCGCAGGTGGATGCTCTCGCGGATGTCGGCCAAATACTCCAGGTGATCGGCCCAGCCGCGGTCTAGGTGATACAGCATGATGAGGCGGCAGATCTTCTCCAGCCGCGCCTCGACAGAGTCCTCTACAGAGTCCTCGGTGTCCTCGGAAGTTTCGTCGGAAAACTTCTCGGAAAGGCTTTCGGCGAGTTCCTTGTACCGCTTGGGCGCCAGTTCTTCGAGCTCCTCGCGCGCTGACGGGGTGCGCAGCAAGGTGTCGCGCCGCTCCACGATGATGGCGCGTTGCTGGGCGATCAACTGGTTGTAGCGCCAGGTGTTCGCGTGCACGTCCAGCAGTCGGCCCTCCGCGACGCGCTGAGCGTGATCGAGCAGGCCACTGGACTTCGGACTGACGATGCGGCCGTCCTCGTCGGTTTCGGTCGGCAGCTTGTTGGTATCGAGGTTGGCCGACACAACGTCGTCTTCCCAACTCGAGAAGAACACCGACGACCCCGGGTCCCCCTGCCGCCCAGCCCGGCCGCGCAGCTGGTTGTCCAGCCGTTCGGTGTGGTGCCGACCGGTACCGACGACGTGCAGCCCACCCAGTTCGGCGACCCGGTCGTGGTCGGACTCGTCGGATCCACCCAGCCGAATATCGGTGCCCCGCCCGGCCATCTGGGTCGACACCGTGACCGAGCTGTACGTGCCCGCCTCGGCGATCACCTGCGCCTCTTCGGCGTCGTTCTTCGCATTGAGCAGCACCGCGGGAACATTGCGCCGCGTCAGCCGCTCGTGCAGGTCCTCGGACTCGGCGACGTCGCGGGTTCCGACGAGAACCGGCTGACCGGTCTCGTGCACCTCGGCGATGTGCTCGACGAGCGCGTCGTTCTTGGCGGCGGCAGTGATGTAGACCCGGTCGGTCTCGTCCTCGCGGATATTGGGTGTGTTCGGCGGTATCGGCGAGACACCCAGCTTGTAGAACTGCCGCAACTGCTCGCCGGCGGCCAGCGCGGTGCCGGTCATGCCGCACACGGTCGTATAACGGTTGATCAGTGCCTGCACCGTGATCGTGTCGAGCACCTCGCCAGTTTCAGTGGTCTCGATGCCTTCCTTGGCCTCGACCGCGGCTTGCAGGCCGTCCGGCCAGCGCTGCAGTTGTGCGAT
>JAVROZ010000224.1:0-3022 GCA_032162485.1 Mycobacterium sp. | reverse complement strand
TTCCGTGCGTTATCTAGTCGAGCAGGCGGCTATGGAACGACTAAGTGGACTTGATGCTTTTTTCCTCTACATGGAGAGCCCGACGCAGCCACTGAATGTGTGCTGTGTCTTGGAACTCGACACCTCGACGATGCCCGGTGGCTATTCCTATGCCCGGTTTCGTTCGTCGTTGGCAAAGCACGTGAAAGCGATGCCGGAATTTCGGATGAAGCTGGCCGATACCCAGCTGAACCCGGACCATCCGGTGTGGGTCGACGACGAAGCTTTCCAGCTGCGGCGTCACGTGCACCGCATCGCTGTGCCGGAGCCCGGCGGCCGACGCGAATTGTCCGAGATCTGCGGGCACGTCGCCGGGCTACCGCTGGACCGCGACCGCCCGCTGTGGGAAATGTGGGTGATTGAGGGCGGTGCCCGCGACGACAGGTTAACGGTCCTGCTGAAGGTGCACCACGCCGTGGTAGACGGTGTTGCGGGTGCCAACCTGCTGGCGCAGCTGTGCAGTGCTGCGGCCGATTCGCCGGCACCGCAACCAATCCAAGGCGTGGGGGATGCCAGCATGCTGCAGATTGCAGCGGGCGGATTGTGGAACGTAGCGAAGCGGCCACTGCGTCTGGCTACAGTCGTACCGGCCACGCTGGTGACCGCCGCCCAGACGTTGCTGCGTGCGCGACAAGGCCGGACGATGGCGGCACCGTTCAGCGCCCCGGCAACCCCGTTCAACGGTCCGCTGACCAGGGAGCGCAACATCGCATACACCCAGCTCGACATGCGCGACGTCAAGCGGGTCAAAAATAAGTTCGGAGTGACGATCAACGACGTCGTGGTGGCATTGTGCGCAGGAGTGTTGCGCCGCTTCCTGCTTGAGCGCGGCGAGCTGCCTGATGTCCCGCTGGTGGCCACCGTCCCAGTGTCGGTGCGCGACAAATCCGACCGGCCAGGGCGCAACCAGACCACGTTGATGTTCTGCCGGCTGGAAAGCCAAATCAGCGATCCCGCTGAGCGCATTCGTACGATCTCCGCCGGCAATTCGGCAGCCAAGGACCACACCGCCGCAATGGGACCCACGCTGTTGCATGACTGGACCGAGTTCGGTGGTCAGACAATGTTCGGCGCCGCAATGCGCATCCTGCCCCGAATTCCGTTGGGTAGCAGCCCCGTCTACAACATGATCCTGTCGAACGTGCCCGGCCCGCAGCAGCAGTTGCACTTTCTCGGTGGCCGAATCGACTCGATGTATCCGCTGGGCCCGCTGCTTGGCGGCGCAGGTCTCAACATCACCGTGATGTCACTGAACGGGACACTGGGTGTCGGGATCATCTCCTGCCCGGAACTACTGCCCGACCTGTGGGGGATGGCCGACGGGTTCTCGGATGCGCTCAAAGAACTTCTGGAATGCAATGACCCGCTGGGCCGTCGCGAAGCGCAGCCGCCAGCCGACTGAATGGCTCGCTTACTCGAGTGATGTTACTGACAGACAATTTCAGTAGCGATAGTCAGTGCTGGTACCGAGGACCTCGACAGCTGCGTTGATGTTGGGGATTACCGTCGCACCATAACGAGCGACGATCTGGCTGAGCGAACGGGTGATGTGGGGGCCCACGGCGTCGGCCAGCAAAATGTCCTCGGCGATGACGATGCCGTTGACGATATGCCCGGCTAGCAGTCGGCCGTCGCGGGAGACCTCATAGCGCCAGTCACCGATCTGGATCCGCTCCGGGCTGGAGGAAAAGAACCCACGTTTTGCCGGCGTATGAATCACCCCGGGTAGTCCGGCGAATACCGTCACCACCAACGCGACACCACCGGGACCGGCGAGCGCGCCCGCGATCGTGCGACTCACTCGCTCGGCGTCGAACTCAACCATCAATTATCCATTGGGAGAACAAATGTGGGTTTGATGGTCTCGCCGCTGCCGGTGCGGCGCACGGCGGTTCCTGCGGTGTAGAACTCCACCGTGTGGTGTCCCCACGCGTAGTTGGAGATGGCGAAGTGCACCCCTACCACGCCGGTGGCGCCGTCGCGCTCGGCCTCGGTCTGCATGCGTGACATCGCCAGCTCGCGTGCTTGATAGTTGCCCTGAGTCCACTGTGGCATCTCCATGTTGCGGCCCATCTGCTTAAGGGTTTGCATGAAGCCCTGCACGGCGATGTGGAACACGCAGTTGCCCATCACAAAGGCCACCGGCGTAAAGCCGGATCGAAGTAACGTCACCATGTCCTGGCCAGAGAGGTGGCTGGAGAACGCCTGCCCGTTGGGACGCCGAAATGCGCCCGGCTTGTCGGTGTAGCGCACCGCGGTGCCGACCGCCATGAACTCCAGGTGTTCGCCGCCCTCGCCGTGATGGCGCCAGGTCAGGCGGACCCCGACGATGCCGTCCGCGTGGAGTGAATCGGCTTCAGCCTGCATGCGCGCCATCGCATTCCAGCGCGCCCGGTAAGTCGCCTCGGTGAGGACACCCAATTCCTGTTGTTGTCGTATGTTGGTGAACTGGTATCCGACGTGATAGACGGAGATACCCATAACCAGTTCGATCGGTTCGAACCCGGCCCCGTGCAGCAGTGCGAACTCGTTGATCGACAAGTCGGATGTGAATGACTTTTCCGCGTGCGACAACCGTTCGCTGGCTACAGGATCGAGCGAGCTTGGTTCCATGTGCAGGCGTCCCTTTCTATGGTTTGCGTCAGCGTACCGACCGACCCGGCGAAGCTCACGAAGTCAGCGTGATCGCCTCTTCGGGACAGTTCTGCGCACCGACGAGCGCATGCTGTGCCGGTTCTCCTGAGACATCCTCGATTCGTACCACCGAATGTCCGAGATCGTCGGCATCGAAAATGTCGGGTGCCAGCGAATAACAGCGTCCGTGCCCCACGCAGCGGTCGGGGTCGACGGAGATGTGCGTCATCGTCCCGGCACCGACGGTGCCGTCGAGAAGGTCAGCGGCAGCGCTTCGACCGAGCGCAGGGCGCTGGTGTACTTCAATTCGGTGCCTGGCGGAATTGAGTAGTCGGGGATTCGCCGGTGG
>JAVROZ010000223.1:0-4166 GCA_032162485.1 Mycobacterium sp. | reverse complement strand
CCGACCACAAGCAGACCGCGGTGTCGTCGAACCTGTGGCAGTCCGCCCAGAGCGGTGGGCCGTTCATGTTCACCCAGGGACTGCTGTGGACGTCGACGATCGCGACGTATCTGAGCGGCGACTGGTATCGCGACTGGGGCTCGGTGGAGCGCTATAACCGCCTGGTGCCGTCCAGTCTGGCGCCGGAAGCCGTCGTTCAACAGGGTGTGATGACAGTGCCCGGCTGGAGCCGGCAAGGACCGATCAGGGCCCTCCCATGAGCGTCACGAACGAGACCGAGACGGCAGCCACCGACCGCGCGGACGGCGGCAATCTCCAGCTGACCCGCTGGGTGGCCACGATTGCCGGGCTGATCGGTTTCGTCTTGTCGATCGCCACGCCGCTGCTGCCAGTCGTGCAGACCACCGCGATGCTGAACTGGCCGCAAAACGGCCAGCTCAACAGCGTGACATCGCCACTGATTTCGCTGACGCCGGTCGACTTCGTGGCCACGGTGCCATGCAGCATCGTCCGCGAGATGCCACCGGCGGGCGGCGTGGTGCTGGGCACCGCACCCAAACAGGGCAAGGACGCCAACCTCAACGCACTGTTCGTCGTGGTCAGCGCCCAGCGGGTGGACGTGACCGACCGCAATGTGGTCATCCTGTCCGTGCCGCGCGGCCTGGTCGCGTCCGCGCAGTGCGAACACATCGACATCACCTCGACGCACGCCGGCACGTTCGCCAACTTCGTCGGGCTCAAAGATCCCGGTGGCGCGCCGCTGCGCAGCGGTTTTGCCGACCCCAACCTGCGCCCGCAGATCGTGGGCGTCTTCACCGATCTGGCCGGTCCGGCGCCGCCCGGGTTGAGCGTGTCGGCCACCCTCGACACCCGCTTCTCCACCACGCCGACCACACTGAAGTTGCTGGCGATCGTCGGTGCGATCGTCGCCACCATCGTCGCGCTGCTCGCACTGTGGCGCCTCGACCAGCTCGACGGCCACCGGATGCGCCGATTGATTCCCGCGAACTGGCGCACCTTCACCCTGGCCGACGCCGTGGTGATCTTCGCGTTCCTGCTCTGGCATGTCATCGGGGCGAACTCGTCCGACGACGGCTACATCCTGGGGATGGCGCGCGTCGCCGACCGCGCCGGCTACATGTCCAATTACTTCCGCTGGTTCGGCAGTCCGGAAGACCCGTTCGGCTGGTACTACAACCTGCTGGCGCTGATGACCCACGTCAGCGACGCCAGCATCTGGATGCGGCTGCCGGACCTGTTCGCCGGACTGGTGTGCTGGCTGTTGCTGTCCCGCGAGGTGCTGCCCCGGTTGGGTCCGGCGGTGGCCGCCAGCAAACCCGCGAACTGGGCCGCGGCGATGGTCCTGCTGACCGCGTGGATGCCGTTCGACAACGGGCTTCGCCCCGAGGGCATCATCGCGCTCGGTTCGCTGGTCACCTATGTGTTGATCGAACGTTCGATGCGGTACAGCCGCCTGACGCCGGCGGCGCTGGCCATCGTCACCGCGGCCTTCACCCTCGGAGTGCAGCCCACCGGACTGATCGCGGTGGCCGCACTGGTGGCCGGTGGTCGTCCGATCCTGCGCATCCTGGCCAAGCGTCGCCGCCTGGTCGGCGGCACGTTGCCACTGCTGTCGCCGATGCTGGCCGCGGGCACCATCATCCTGACGGTGGTGTTCGCCGACCAGACCCTCTCAACGGTGATGGAGGCCACCAGGGTTCGCGGCAAGATCGGCCCGAGTCAGGCCTGGTACACCGAGAATCTGCGTTACTACTACCTGATCCTGCCCACCGTCGACGGTTCGCTGTCCCGCCGATTCGGGTTCTTGATCACCGCACTGTGCCTGTTCGCGGCCGTGTTTATCATGTTGCGGCGCAAGCGGGTTCGCGGCGTGGCCCGCGGCCCGGCCTGGCGGCTGATGGGTGTCATCTTCGGCACCATGTTCTTCCTGATGTTCACCCCCACCAAGTGGGTGCACCACTTCGGGCTGTTCGCCGCGGTGGGAGCGGCGATGGCCGCATTGACGACGGTGTTGGTGTCGCCCGCCGTGTTGCGCTGGTCGCGCAATCGGATGGCGTTCCTGGCCGCGGTGTTTTTCATGCTGGCGCTGTGTTTTGCCACCACGAACGGCTGGTGGTATGTCTCCAGCTACGGCGTGCCGTTCAACAGCGCCATGCCGAAGCTCGCCGGAATCACGGTCAGCACAGTCTTTTTCGCCCTCTTCGCGATCTCCGCGGTGTACGCGGCCTGGCTGCACTTCGCGCCCCGCGGCAGCGGCGAGGGCCGGTTGATCCGCGCCTTGACCAAGGCGCCGGTGGCCGGTGCCGCCGGGTTCATGGCGCTGGTGTTCGTCGCGTCCATGGGTGTCGGGATCGTCAAGCAGTACCCCACCTACTCGAATGGCTGGTCGAACCTTCGGGCGTTTGCCGGTGGCTGCGGGCTGGCCGACGACGTGCTCGTCGAACCGGACACCAATGCGGGCTTCATGTCGCCGCTGCCCGGTGATTACGGCCCGCTGGGTCCGCTGGGTGGGACCGATCCGGTCGGCTTCTCGCCCAACGGTGTCCCCGAACACACAGTCGCCGAGGCGATAGTGATGAAGCCCAACCAACCCGGTACCGACTACGACTGGGATGCGCCGACCAAACTGAAGACCCCGGGCATCAACGGATCGACGGTCCCGCTGCCGTATCAGCTCGATCCCACGAAGGTGCCGCTGGCGGGCACCTACACCAGCGGCGCGCAGCAACAGAGCAAACTCGCATCGGCGTGGTATCTGTTGCCCAAGCCGGACGACGGGCACCCGCTGGTAGTGGTCACCGCGGCGGGCAAGATCGCCGGCAACAGCGTGCTGCACGGGTACACGGCCGGGCAGACGGTGGCGCTGGAGTACGCCCGGCCCACACCCGGCGCGCTGGTGCCGGCCGGGCGCCTGGTGCCCGACGATCTGTACGGGGAGCAGCCCAAGGCGTGGCGCAACCTGCGGTTTGCCCGGGAGAAGATGCCCGCCGATACCGTCGCGGTCCGGGTGGTGGTCGAAGATCTGTCGCTGACGCCGGAGGATTGGATCGCGGTGACCCCGCCGCGGGTGCCCGAACTGCGCTCTTTGCAGGAGTACGTGGGTTCCACGCAGCCGGTGTTGCTGGACTGGGCGGTAGGGCTGGCCTTCCCGTGCCAGCAGCCGATGCTGCACACCAACGGGGTCACCGAGATTCCGCGGTTCCGCATCACACCCGACTACTCGGCCAAAAAGCTGGACACCGATACCTGGGAAGACGGCACCAACGGCGGCCTGCTCGGGATCACCGATCTGCTGTTGCGTGCCCACGTCATGGCGACCTACCTGTCCCGGGACTGGGCCCGCGACTGGGGTTCGCTGCGCAAGTTCGACATCCTCATCGATGCCCCGCCCGCCCGGTTGGACCTGGGCGAAGCGACCCGCAGCGGGTTGTGGTCGCCGGGCAAGATCCGCATCGGGCCCTAGCTGATAGTCACCTGTCGCGGGAACCTTTCGAGACGACCCGCCGAATCGACGTCAGCACGACGGTGAGGAGGCCGCTGATCATGATCAGCGCGGCGATAGCCAGACAGACGAATCCGAGGACGAACATCGCGAAATAGCGGTTTGCCGTTACTGAAGATTCGTGCGCCGTGTGGATATGCACTTGCTGCACTCCGACCGTCAACATGGTCCCGGCGACCAGCAGTGCGACCGTGGTGACGATCAATGTGATGGCGATCCGGCGGCGCCGCCTCGCGGACTGACGCGGTTGAGCTTGCGGACCAGGAGTTCGCTGGGGTGGCGGGGTATCGGGATAGTCGAAGACAGTTGGGGCGGTGCCGGCATCGGGCCGCCGCGCTGGAACGGTGGGCGCCTGTTGCGCGGCGGTGGATAGGTCGGTGACGGTCTGGTAGCGCTGCCCGGGTTCCTTGGCCATGCCCTTGGCGATCACCGCGTCGAACGCCGCCGGCACCTTGGGTTGGGTGGCCGACGGCCGCGGCGGGGGCTCCGTTAAATGCGCGGCCACTTGGCTTTCCATCGACGTGCCGGGAAACGGCCGGCTGCCGGTCAGGCATTCATACAGCACGCAGGCCAGTGCATAGATGTCGGCGCGGGCGTCGGCCTCACGCGCCGACATGCGCTCCGGGGCCATGTAGTGCCAGCT
>JAVROZ010000222.1:0-2804 GCA_032162485.1 Mycobacterium sp. | reverse complement strand
TGGTCTCACGGCGCCGAACGTCGACTTGTTGTTGACTACTCCCCGGAATTCCCACGACAAGTCGACGCTCGGCGGCGCACGTTAGCCTCGGTTGCATGGATTCTCACCGATTCGATGCCGCGGTCTATGCCCGCAGGCTTGGCGCTGCTGCGGGCTTGGCCGCCGGGGCCGGCTTGGCAGGTCTGGTGATCACCCCGGGCTATGACCTGCGTTATCTCATAGGGTCGCGCGCGCAGACGATCGAGCGGCTCACCGCGTTGGTGGTCCCGGCTGTTGGTGACCCGACGGTGGTGCTGCCGCGGATGGAACTCGCCACGCTGAAGGAGTCCGCGGCCGTGGAACTGGGTGTGGACGTGCGCGACTGGGTCGACGGTGACGACCCATACCGGCTGGTGAGCGCCGCGTTGGGCGGTGCGCCCGCGGCAGTGGCCGTGACCGACTCTATGCCGGCGCTGCACCTGCTACCCCTGGCCGATGCGTTGGGTGTGTTGCCGGTGCTGGCGACAGAGGTGCTGCGCGAGTTGCGGATGGTCAAGGAGGAAGCCGAGATCGACGCCTTGCGCAAGGCCGGCGCGGCCATCGACCGGGTGCACGCCCGGGTGCCGGAGTTCCTGGTGCCGGGCCGAACCGAATCCGACGTCGCCGCCGATATCTCCGAAGCGATTGTGGCAGAGGGACATTCGGAGGTGGCATTCGTCATCGTCGGGTCGGGACCACACGGCGCCGACCCGCACCATGAGTATTCGGACCGTGAGTTGACGGTGGGCGACATCGTCGTCGTCGACATCGGTGGCACCTATGGGGCCGGGTATCACTCCGACTCGACCCGCACCTATAGCCTCGGCCAGCCGAGTTCAGAAGTAGCCCAACAGTATTCGATTCTGCAACGAGCCCAGCGAACGGCGTTTGATGCGGTACGTCCTGGCGTGACGGCACAGCAGGTGGACGCCGCCGCCCGCGATGTGCTGGCCGAGGCCGGCCTAGCTGACTATTTCGTGCACCGCACCGGGCACGGCATCGGGCTGTGCGTGCATGAAGAGCCGTACATCGTTGCCGGCAACGATCTGCCGCTGGCCGCGGGCATGGCGTTTTCGATCGAGCCGGGCATCTACTTCCCTGGCCGGTGGGGTGCTCGCATCGAGGACATCGTGGTGGTAACCGGCGACGGTGCGTTGTCGGTGAATAACCGGCCACATGAGCTGATCGTGGTGCCGACCGCCTGACTTGGTTAGCTCAGTGGCCGGTGTGCGTGGCGGCATTGCCGGCCAGAAACCATGCGAGGTGATAGTTGGCGGAGACCTTGTCGTGGTCCAGGAGCGCATCGATCGCGGCCAGTAGCTGCCAGTTGCCCACGTCCTGGCCGTTGATGGCGTTGGGATAGCTGTCGAGCACTCGGGAGCTGATCACTGTCAGATGGTCGCGCAAGAGGTCTACTTCACAGTCGAGCACTCCGCTGTCCGCGCAGGCGGCTTTGGCCAAGGTGTGGGCCAGGCGCGGTAATCCGTCGCGCCATTGGGTGGCCTGGCTGAGTTCCCAGCCGAGGTCGCCGATGTCGGGTGCGGTTCGGGGCTGCGGCGACGTGCGTGGCGGATCGTCCTCATCAGGCAGCTGGTGAATCGGTGTGTAGCTTGCGGCGACCGCGACATCGCCAAGAAGTGATTCCAGGTTGCCGCGGCGTCGGGCGGGCGGTAGCAACGTCACCGCGGACGGCAAATCGATGCCCGGCGGGATCCAGCCGCCGGCCAGATCGGTTGCGAGCACGGTGGTGTCATCCCCGCGGTCGCCGGCAGCCCACGACAGGCGGGGTTCCTGCCGGGCGACCGCGGCGACAAGCCGCTCCAGTCGTGCTCGGGCTGTGGCTTCGGCCGATGCCGCTCCGACTGCAGCCCCAGTGGCCGTGGCGACGACGGCGTGGGTTCCGATCGCCGATGGTGGCGGCGCGGGAGCGGACGCAGTGGTCTGACGCACCAACGCGGGTGGACTGGTGTGTGATTGACCGGCCGACGGGATTACCGGTGCCGACCCCGGTGTCGCCGACACCGGGGTCGAGCTAAGGGGCGCAGCAGGCGTGACGCTCGTTGCAACCGGGGGCCGTAGGTCCGAACCGTAGGTCGGCAGGGGGCCGACGGCCTGAGGTGTGACGGCTGCAGAAATCGGCGGTGGCGCTGCCACGATCGACGGTGCCGCCGGTGCCGCCGGTGCCTCCGGCACGGGCGCATGGTGGGCAGGCTGAGGCGAATCAAATGCCGGCACATGTACCTGAGGGGTGGCGACTGCGGGCGGGATAGTCGTTGAGGCATGCGACATCTGCGGCTCTGACATTGAAACTGTTGGCACAGCATGGGCGGGCGAGGAAAATGGCGCGCCGGACTCCAGGCCTTTGTTGAAGCTCTGGGCGAGTTCAGCGGGCGTGATCATTGCGGTCGGGGGGAGTGGTGGTGCTGCTGGAAGCGACGCTCCGGGCAAATGCGCATTCCGACCACCTATGGCCGATGGCAGATGCGGGCCAGTGAAGGAATTCGCCGGCGGGGCAGGTAAGCCCGACGCCACCGGGGCAGACATCGGCGATAGCGCTGCAGGGCGGCTCGGCAAGGGTGGTCGATGAGCATGGCCGAGTGGTATCTGACCGGCTTGCAATACGCCAGTATTGGCTGCCATTCCTCCACCTGCGGTCGATTGAATGGCAGTTGGGAGACACCCATCTCGATGAATATGCGGCTCTCCGGGCCCCGATTCAGCAGGTACTTCACCGAATTGGGGCGGGCTGGTTTGTGGCAGCTGGCCGCCCCGAAGGACATGGAGAG
>JAVROZ010000221.1:0-4807 GCA_032162485.1 Mycobacterium sp. | reverse complement strand
TTTGTCGGTCAGGGCACCGTACGATGCAGCCACGTCGTCAGCCGAGTGCATCCAAAGATTCAGGATGCCCGTGGCGATCACTGTCCGTCTGGTCGCGGCGAGTAGTCGACCCACCGCATCAAACACCGGCCCGCCAACGTCGGGAATCCACAGCGCGGTGAAGCCGAGATCGTCCAGTTCCGCTGCGGCATCGGCGGCTTCGGACGCTTCGCTATAGCGCAGTTGGCTACTCCATACCCCGACGCCGCTGAGCTCCATGCAACATTCCTCTCGTGACCTATACCCGTTCGGCCGGCGCACCCGCCGCCTCACCTCATAGTGCCAAACCGGTTCCGCCACATGGCGCTCGCGCTCAGAGCTTACGTTTCGCCACGGTCAAGAGGTAGTAGCGGCCAGGGTTCTTGCCGTTGTGGTCGAGTGATGGTTCGTCACCGGAGGACAACGGGGTCCAGGTGGGCGTGAATCGTCGCTTCATCTCGGCCCTCGGCGGCCTGCAGGACGCTGCATCCAGTTTCCCGATGTGCCCCGCGAAGAGTTGCGGTCTCTATCGGTAGCAGCGGCGCTGGCCGCGTTGGGTGTGTGTCGCCGTTCCGGCCCGCATCGTCACCGGGCTGGGTTTGATGGCCCGCCTCCTCCCCGGGCCTTTCCGGCCCGCATCGTCACCGGGCTAAAGTCACCGCTATGCGCTTCGGTCTCTTTATCCCGCAAGGCTGGCGAATGGACCTCGTCGGCATCGAACCCGAACGGCACTGGGCGGTGATGCGCGACCTAGCGACCTACGCCGACGGCAGCGCCTGGGATTCGCTGTGGGTCTACGACCACTTCCACACCGTCCCGCTGCCGACCGACGAAGCCACCCATGAGGCATGGTCGTTGATGGCGGCCTACGCGGCCGTCACTTCCCGGATCAAGCTGGGGCAGATGTGCACCGCGATGAGCTACCGAAATCCCGTCTACTTGTCCAAGGTGGCGGCTACCACCGACATCATCTCGGGTGGCCGCATGCAGATGGGCATCGGCGGCGGGTGGTATGAACACGAGTGGCGCGCTTACGGTTACGGCTTCCCGTCGGCGGGGGTGCGGTTGGCCCGGCTCGACGAGGGCGTGCAGATCATGCGCGCTGCCTGGCGTGACGGCAAGGTGAGCTTCGACGGCAAGCACTACCAGGTCGACGGCGCGATCGTGGCTCCGAAACCGTTGCAGCCGAATGGCATTCCACTCTGGATCGCCGGTGGCGGCGAGAAGGTGACATTGCGCATCGCTGCGCAGTATGCGCAGTACACCAATTTCACTCCCGAGCCCGAGGCGTTCACGCACAAGTCCGAGGTCCTCGCCGAGCACTGCCGCAAGCTGGGTACCGACTTCGACGCGATTGTGCGGTCCGCCAACTTCACTTCGGTCGTCGGCTCGTCAGAGGCAGATGTCCAAGACCGACTGCAGCGGGTCCGCGATCGGATGGTCGGTTACGTGCCTGAGGCCGTGGCGGATTCGATGGTTGCCGGCGTCCCGGATTCGGCGACGGGCACCCCGGATCAGGTCATCGAGAAGCTGGCCAAGATCCGTGATCTCGGGTGCGATTATGCGATCTGCTACTTTCCGGAGGCCGCATATGATCGGTCCGGCATCGAGCTGTTCGAACGGGAAGTGATTCCGGCGTTGAGTTGATCGTTAATCACCGGTACGCGTGAATAATTCGTTGAAATCGACACTGACCGCGCAGGACCCGGTCTGCGTCCAGTGTCCCTGACCGGCCAGTGACGCTATCGGATCGGGCACCGGCTGTGGCAACGCAAACTGGGCATTCGCATTCAGCGTCGCCGGGTTGCCGTCCGGACACTTGCCGCTGGACGAGTCGCTCCATGTCCAGCCCCCAGCGGCGAAAATCAACGGCACGTCACCGGATTTGGAGTGGAAATAGCTCATGCACCGATCGCCGGTGCGCAGACAGTTGGTGGTGATCCCGGACTCACCCATCGGCTTGGGGGTTCCGTTGACGAAGGTCCGCGTGAGCTTGTAGCGGCCCCGGAGCGCTTCGGCTGCGGATGGGATCCGCGGCGGGAGGGTGGCCGGGTCGGGAAGAGTGACGTCAACGTCTCCGGTGCGGGTGAACGTCACGGTCCTTTTTTCTTGGCAATTGTTGCGGGCTGTGCGGGTGTGTTCGCCGGTGAGCGTGCCGTCGGGACGGGCCTGCAGCCGGAAAACCTCCCAGATTTCGCCGGTGCTGTCGCGGCACGGGTTGGTGGACAGGGCGACCGCCAACCAGCTTCCACCCACCTCGTCGAACACCATGGTCGAGGCAAACGTGGGTGCGCCCTTCAGGCGTGAGGCCGTCGCCACGCACCCGGCGCCGCCGCACACCGACCGCACGGCATAGCTACCGTTCGACGGACCGGCATCCGCAACGGCGTTGCCGTCCAGATCGGTGACTGGGCCGAAGTCGGCGCGGTAGTTGCCGGTGAAGGGACCCTGGGGTGCGCCCGTCGTGCCGGGTGGATTGTTCTCCGGCCCGGGGGTGGTCGGCCGCGGCGGGGCTGGGTTGGCCTGTTTTGTGGGTTGAGTGAGTCTGACGCCTGCGAAGACACCGCCGACGACGAGTAAAGCGACCACGATGAGGGCACCGAGCAGCACAGCGGAGCGTGGCGCCCATCGCTTCTGGGGCTCTTGGACCGGAAGTGATATCGAGGGCTGGGTGTGCTGAGCATGCAACGCAACCGGAGTGTCATGGTGGTTCGGCGTGAGGTGCATGCTCAGTTGCTGGGCAAAACCGCTGCAGCTGCTGAAGCGGCTCCCCGGGCTTTTCGCCATCGCGGTGGCAAACACCGGGTCCAGTCGAGCCAGCTCGGGCCGGCGGGCACCTATCGAGGGCGTCGGGGAGCTGATGTGCTGGGTGATCACCACGGTGGGATTGGTGTGGTTGTAGGGAGGCGCGCCGGTCAGGAGGTGAAATGCAGTGCAGGCCAGTGCGTACTGGTCAGCGCGACCGTCGACCGGATCCCCTCTGAGCTGCTCTGGTGCGGCATAGGCGACGGTGCCCACCGCAAAGTTGTTGTCGGTCAGGCCCGTGGCATCGTCGATCTTGCGTGCGATACCGAAATCGGCCAGGAAGGTTCGCCGGCCCTGCCCGTCGGGATCGGTTAACAAGATGTTGCCGGGTTTGACATCGCGGTGCAGCAGGCCGCGATGATGTGCATAGTCCAGTGCCGAGGCGACCGCGTTGACGATCGACACCACCTCGTCGGCGGGCATACCGCCCTGGTAGCGCTCGTCCAACAGGTGGGCGACGTCGGTGCCGGCCACATAGTCCATCGAGATCCACAGCTGGTCATCGACTTCACCACGGTCATAGATCCGCACGATGTGTGGATGCGACAGGCCCGCAGCCAGGTCGGCCTCGCGGGCGAACCGGGTCCGGTACTCCGGGTCGGTGGTGAACTGCGGGGGTAGCACCTTCAGCGCGTCGTTGCGCGGCAACCGCGGATGTGCCGCCAGGTACACCTTGCCCATTCCCCCGGCACCCAGCACGCGCAGGATCGTGTAGCCGGCGAAAACCTGGCCAACCTCAAGCGACATGGCCAAATGGTAATTGCTGTCGCTTGCGGCGGACCGACGAACACCCGAGTCAAGTGCGAGCGATGAGAATGCAATTTCCACTTTTCCGGAACGCTGTTGTACCTTTCTGGTGAGTCGCATTTTTCGCCTGTCCGACGGAGGACCTCGATGCAGAAGGCGCTGGCCCCTGAGATTTCGACCTGGCCCGATGAGAATCCCCAGCTGATCGGTAGTCGCTGCGGCAGCTGCGATGCCACGACATTTCCGGTGCAGCAGTGGTGTCCGCGCTGCAGTGTCGGCGAGATGAGCGAGGTGTTGTTGCCCCGACGCGGCACCGTCGTCGCGTGGACCACCCAGGGATTCCCGCCTGGGGCGCCCTATGCCGGGCCGACCGGCAAGGACTTCGTGCCATTCGGCGTAGGCCTGGTCCAGCTCGGAGATGTGATTCGGGTCGAGGGTCGACTAACCGAGAACGACCCGGCCAAGCTGCAGTTCGGCCAGGAGGTCGAACTCACCATGGTGCCGCTGACCACGAATGAGGAAGGCGACGAGGTCATCACATTCGCCTTCGCGCCGGTCGCTGAAGGAGCCTGAGATGAGCAACGATGTCGCCATCATCGGAGTGGGTCTGCACCCATTCGGCAGGTTCGATAAGACCGCTATGCAGATGGGGGCCGAAGCTATCCAATTCGCCCTCGCCGACGCCGGCGTGGAATGGAAGGACATCCAGTTCGGCTTCGGTGGCAGCCACGAGGTGTCCAACCCTGACGCCGTGACCCGTTTGGTCGGCCTGACCGGCATCACCTTCACCAACGTGTTCAATGCCTGTGCCACCGCCGCCAGTGCCATTCAGCAGACCGCCGACACCATCCGGTTGGGCAAGTACGACATCGGAATCGCAATCGGCCTGGACAAGCACCCCCGCGGCGCGTTCACCGACGACCCCGCGAAGCTTGCGCTCCCGCAGTGGTATGCGCAGAACGGGCAGTTCGTCACCACCAAGTTCTTCGGCATGAAGGCCAACAAGTATTTGTACGACCACAATATCTCGCAGGCCACCTTGGCCAAGGTCGCCGCCAAGAACTTCCGTAATGGTGCGCTGAACCCGAATGCGTTCCGGCGCAAGGCGATTTCCGAGGAGGAGATCCTCAACTCCGCTGTGCTCAACTACCCCCTGACGCAGTACATGTTCTGCGCGCCCGACGAAGGCGCCGCAGCGGTCGTGATGTGCCGCGCCGACATCGCGCACAAGTTCACC
>JAVROZ010000220.1:0-3768 GCA_032162485.1 Mycobacterium sp. | reverse complement strand
GTGACGGTCTTCGGCGTCTTTGGCGCGCTGACCATTTCGGCGGCATCGACCGTGCAGCGGTACCTGCCCTATGTGACGGTGCTGATCGGCGCGGTCCTGATCGCGCTCGGGGTCTGGCTGCTGTGCGGCCGGGAGCTCACTTCGCTGACACCCCGCCCACTCGGCGCGCGCTGGGCGCCGACCGTGCGCATGGGCTCGATGTATGGGTACGGCGTCAGCCACGCGATCGCCTCGCTGTCGTGCACGGTCGGGCCGTTCCTGGCGGTCACCGCTGCCGCGCTGCGCGGTGGCTCGCTGCTGGATGGCGCGGCGATCTATGCCGCCTACATCGCGGGCCTGACGCTGATCATCGGCGTGCTCGCGGTCTCGGTGGCGACGGCTAGTTCGGCGCTGGTCGATCGCATGCGGGCGGTGCTGCCCTTCGTGAACCGGATCAGCGGCGCGCTGTTGATCCTGGTCGGGTGCTATGTCGGCTACTACGGCCTGTACGAGATCCGGTTGTTCAGTGCCAACGGCAATCCCCAGGATTCGGTCATCCTCGCGGCCGGCCGGCTACAGGGTGCGCTGGCCGGTTGGGTGCATCAGCACGGCGGGTGGCCGTGGTTGGTGGCGTCGGCCCTCGTGATGACCGGTGCTGTCGCCATCACGTGGGTACGGCGCTACTCGGCAAGCCACTCTGACACCAGTAAGGCACCATAAGCACTTGCAAGTGACACCATTATGGTGTCACCATGGCGTCATGGATTTACAGCCCTATGTGGACTCCGTCCGGCACGAGCTGAAATCGGTCGCGTCGGCCGGTGGCGAGACCGCAGTGGATCTGGCCGACCGGTTGAGTGCCCCGCTCGAATCGGCGCTGCGATTGGCGCTGCTGGAAGCCCTGTCGGCCGCGGCCGAAGAGATCACCCGCGAGCTGGCACCCGGGTCCGTCGAGGTCCGGCTGCGCGGTCGCGAGCCGGAGTTCATCGTCAGCGCACCACCCGTCGAGCAGGAATTCAGCCAAGAGGAAAACGCTTTCGTGGCCCGATACGACGACGACGGCGGCACCTGGCGGGTCACCCTCCGGTTGCCGGAGGGACTGCGGGCCGCGGTCGAACACGCCGCTCGCCGTGACGGCGCCTCGCTCAACAGCTGGCTCGTTCGGGCCGCGGCCGCGGCCAGCAACTCAGCCGGTCAGAGTGCCTCCGATGCGGTGCCCGGCCGCGCCCACCGCAATGCCCACCGCCTCACCGGCTGGGCGCGCTGAGACAACTCGCGCTGAGACAACTCGCGCCCAGACAAACTAGGAGACCCACGATGCAGACATTTGCCACCCCCGAGCCGATCAGTGTGCGGATCGAAGCCGGCGGGGGATCGGTTCACCTTCTCGCGACCGAGCGCGCCGACACCGTCGTGCAGGTACGTCCGCACGACGAGTCGCAAAGCTCCGACGTCTGGGCGGCCGAGCACGTTCGCATTGACTTCCACGACGGCAGGCTGGTGGTTTCGGGCCCGAAGCGCGGCGTGCCTCGCTTCCGGAGTGGGGCCACCGATATCGAGGTCGCGCTGCCCTCGGGGTCCCGGCTCTACGCGACAATGGCATCGGCGGATCTGCGTGCCGAAGGTGAATTCGCAGACGTCCGGGTCAGCGCAGCCAGTGGCGACGTCGAAGTTGACGTCATCACCGGAAAAGTCAAGGCTACCAACGCATCCGGGTCAATCAACGTGCACACGGTCGCTGGGTACGCCTCGATCGCTACGGCTTCGGGTGCGGTGCGCGTGGACAACCTCGAAGGTGACCTGAAGTTCAAGGCCGCCAGCGGATCGCTTTCCGTCGACACATTGCGGGGCAACATCAAGTCGCGCACCGCATCCGGATCGGTGATCGTCGAAGCGGGCGTTCGGGGAACCGTATCCGCGCACACCAGCAGCGGTGAAGTCGCCGTCGGGATCCCAGCAGGAACCGCGGTCCGGTTCGACATCAGCACCGGGTCCGGCGTCGTCACCAACCGGTTGCAGTCAGCAGAAGGTCCCGCCCCGGACGACGAAACCCTCGTCCTACAGGTGCGCAGCGGTTCCGGTGACGTCCATATCCACCGAGATCCAGCCGGTGAGTTGGTCGCGCAGGCAGCTACCTGAGCCAGCCGCGCCGACGGCCCCAGATGTCGCGCACCAGAATGAACAGGGTGAGTGCGGCGAATCCGATGACGAAAATGTCCTCGACGTGTCCGACGTGGTTGCCCCGCAGGAACGCCAGCAACAGGACGACGATGATCAAACCCACGGAATGCCAAGTGCGGTAGTTGATCCGGCTCCACCCCCACCGTGCGGACGGCACCTCGGCCTCGTCGACGCCGGCGAACGGCTCCACCTCAGTACTGGCCACGGTGATCCCTCCGGTTGGACTGGACTCAGACTCATCACATTCTGACACAGGGCAGACCTGCCCGCGGGCAGGTCTGCTCCCGTTCGACCGCGACGAGTGAGCGCAGCTGATGTCGGCGTTACGAGGGCGGCATCAGCACCGTGTCGATCATGTATACCGTCGCGTTTGCCGTGGTCACTCCGCCGCAAACCACGCCTGCGTTCCCGACCCGAAGGCTGTTGCCCTGGCCGGTCACGTTCACATTGCCGCCCTGCACTGTCTTGTGCGAGCCGATGACCCGGGCGGGGCTCGCCTGTCCACTGACCACGTGGTAGGTCAGGATGCTGTTGAGCAACGGAGCATCGGTCTTGAGCTGCTCAATGGTGGCCGGCGGCAACTTGGCGAACGCCGCATCGGTCGGCGCGAACACGGTGTACTGACCGCTGTTCAGTGTCTCGACCAGATTGACCTGCGGGTTGAGTTGACCGGACAGCGCCGAGGTCAAAGTAGTGAGCATCGGGTTGTTCGCCGCGGCTTCCGTGACGGGGACCATCGACATGCCCTGCACCGACGCGGGACCACTGGGATTCATGGCCGCGTAGTCCGCGCAACCCGGGCCCACCAGCTCGGCGGCCGATGCGGCCGGGGCGATAAGCACGCCGCATGCCATCAGTGCGGCCGCAACGCCTGTTGCCGCCATTGTGTTTTTAGCTTTCATTGTCTTTCCGCTCCTAATTGAGTACCGAGCTGGCAAACGCCGTCTCGTCTTCGACCCCGACATATGGTGGATTCGGAGCGGACCCGATTTTGGATGGGTGTCAGCCGTAAGTAAACGAAAAGACCTGCAAGCCCTTGCTGGGCCGCACCTCGATGGTTCCCGACGATTGCGCAGCGTCAGCAACGATCTGATGCGATGTCGGCGGTCCGCTGATCTGCATTGTCGTGGGTTTGCCGTCGCGCAGCACCGTGAGGGTGCCGGTGCCGCCGACAACCGCGAAGATGTCCTTGGCGTGGTAGTTGAGCTTGATGGCCGAGCCGTCGCTGCCCGCCGTCGCGCCCTGATAGTCCAGCGACCACGGGCCGGTGAGGGCAAACCGGTCGGCCCCTAAGGACGGCGGATAGCTGAACGTCGCCGACCCTTCGTCGTATTCGCCGCGACCGCCATAGTTGGTGGCTTTGCCGACCGCGAAGTAGGTCTCGGCCGTGGTGGAGGATTTCGGGGTGAGGTCGGGAGCGCCGACCTGCCCGGGTAGCTTGGCGCCGGGTTTTGCATCGGTGAGTAGCTCTCGGATCAGCTGCTCGGTGCCGTTGTAGTCGCCTTCGCCGAATTTGGTGTGCCGCACTGTGCCGTTGGCGTCGATGAGGTACTCGGCGGGCCAGTAACTGTTGCGGTAGTTCGTCCAGGTGGAGAAGTTGTTGTCCAG
>JAVROZ010000219.1:0-2815 GCA_032162485.1 Mycobacterium sp. | reverse complement strand
GACGGTCGCCGCCCGCAGCACGGCATCGGCAGGCATGCCCCAATCGACCAACGTGACCAGTTCGTCGGCGTTGCGCCCGTGCGGGATGGCCGGCGCGTCCGTGCCCACGGCAATCTTCACTCCCGCTTCGTATGCGGCTTTGAGCGACGTGCGTGCCTTCGGGAACATCTCGGCGGCCTTGTCTTGCAACTCCTTCGGAGCCTTCGACACGTCCATCGCCTCGGCGAGCCGCCTCGTAGTGACGAGAAACCGGTCGTTGTCGACGAGCATCTTGATCGCTTCGTCGTCCATCAGGAAGCCGTGCTCGATGCAGTCGATTCCACAGTCGACGGCGTGCTTGACAGCCTCCGCGCCATGGGTGTGTGCGGCTACCCGCAGCCCGCGCCGGTGCGCCTCATCGACGATGGCGCGCAGTTCTTCGTCCGAATAATGTTGCGCCCCAGCCGCTCCGGTGAGCGACATCACACCACCCGAGACGCAGACCTTGATCAGCTGCGCCCCGTGCTTGATCTGGTAGCGGACCGCCTTGCGGATCTCGTCGACCCCGTTGGCGATGCCCTCCTCGACGGTGAGCTCGAGAGCACCGGGCATGAAGGCAGCGAACATCGTCGGATCAAGGTGGCCGCCCGTGGGCGTGATGGCATGGCCCGCGGGTATCACCCTCGGCCCCTCTATCCACCCAGCGTCGATGGCCTTGCCCAACGCCACGTCGAGCAGGTATCCGCCTGTCTTGACGAACAACCCGAGGTTGCGGACGGTGGTGAAGCCGGCGCGCAGGGTGCGGCGGGCATTGCCCACGGCGCGGAGCATCCGGGTGGGCGGGTCGTCCTGCACCTGGGACAAACCCGGCTTTTCACCGCGGCCACCCATCAGCAGGTTGACCTCCATATCCATCAACCCGGGCAACAGGATTTGATCACCCAGGTCGATTATGTCGCCCCCGGGCTCACCCCCGACACCGACGATCCGGTCGCCCTCGATCCGCAGGATGCCGGGCCGGACGATCTTGCCGGCATCGATGTCAAGCAGCCCAGCGGCTTTCAGTGTCAGCCGCGGGCGATCGCTTGCGCGAGGAGCATCTGACAACGTCAGATCACCGGCTCGCGGATCAGTTCCACCCAGGCCGCACCGCTGTCGGGGACGCGCGCCTGCTTCCACGCCTCGACGGGAAAGGACACCATCACCAGTGACTGCATCAGGTGCATGAGCGTACGCGCGTCCTCGGGTAGGTCGTCCAGAGAGTACTTATCGCAGTAGTCGACCACATCGTTCAAACGCGGGAACGCGACATCGTAGAACGCCTGCATCTCGGGCATCGTCGAGGCGAGCCGCTTGGCGTAGCGCTCGGGTTCGGTAGCCAGGTCCCAGTCTAAAAACGGTTCCAGGTAAGCGAATTCAGACGGAAGCGCCATTTTTCTGGTACTCCTCTACATAGTCGGCGGTCACCTTGTGCAGGTGGCGCAACATGATCTCCTGATCACACAGCGGGAAGTCGTTGACGACCCGGGTACCGATCATGGTCTGGGTTGCCTCCAGGGTGTTGGCGTCCTGCAGCGCATACTCCTTGAACGTCACTGCCGCCAGCTCTTGGGCCAGGCGTTCCCGGGCGTTACGCGGCGGAACGAAATACAGTGTGGCTTCGAAGATGTGCTTGTCGACGGCGGTCGGCCAGTAGTGATAGGTCAGGAACCAGCCCGGCTCCCAGATCAGCAGCATGAAGTTGGGGTAGAAGTGCCACTCGTCGATGCCCCACTGCGGCACCTTCTTCGGGTTGACGCCCGGCGGCAGCTCAGCGAGCTCCGCGATGACCTCCGGCTTGTCCCAGGGGCCGAACAGCCCGCTGCGCAGCACCTGGTCCATTGGCTTGACCATGCTCATGTCGACGGGCGGCGACTGGCCGCCCCAGGTCGAAATCATCGCGTGCGGACTCGCCATCTCATAATGCAGCGCCTCGAAGCCGTACTTCTGGATCTTGGCGGCTTCTTCCTTGGTGTACTGCCCCTGGTGCAGGATCGGCGCGTGGTAGAACTCGGCGAACGCGTCCATGAACAGCTTCCAGTTGCTGCCGACTTCGGCTCTGTAGGAGTAGCTTTCGGTCATTTCGTGGAACGGGTATCCCTCGATACCCTTGGCCAGCGGACCCAGGTAGTCGGTGAGTGGCTTCGCGTGGTCGTCGAGGTTGATGAAGATGAAGCCTTCCCACAGCTCGCAGCGCACCGGCACCAGGCCGTAGTCGCTCTTGTCGACGTCGAAGAATTCGCCCTCCTGCTGGATGAAGGTCAGGTCGCCGTCGAGGCTGTAGCGCCAGGCGTGGTACTTGCAGGTGAACTGCCGGCAGGTGCCCGAGGTCTCCTGGTGCGGAAAGTCGTTCCACACCAGCTTGTTTCCACGGTGGCGGCAGACGTTGTGGAACGCCTTGACCGACCCGTCCTTGGTTTTGACGATGATCACCGACATGCCTTGGCCCGCCGAGGGCAACTCCTTGGTGAAGTAGCTGCCGGTGCGCGGTAGCCGCTCGACGCGGCCGACGTTGAGCCAGGTCTTTTTGAAGATGGCGTTGCGCTCGGCCTCGAAAAATGCCGGATCGATCGAGTCGGTGTAGTTGACCGGCGCGGTTCCCAGTTCGGGATAGTTCTCTGTCCAGCTTCCGGCGGCTGGCTTGGGGAAGTGGGCCACTTCTACCTTTCCTCTTTGCGTTCGGTGGGTGTCTCGAGCTGTACGCCGAATGTGTTGAGAGCCATTGCCAGCATGATGTAGGAGCCGACCGTGAAGACGAAGTCCATTCGCTGTCGGTCGTCGAAGCGTGTGCCCAGCG
>JAVROZ010000218.1:0-3833 GCA_032162485.1 Mycobacterium sp. | reverse complement strand
CCTGCCCGCCACACCAGCAGTCGAGCCGCGTCGATACGGCTCTTCATGTCCGCCAGCTTGAACGCCACGGCCTGGAACTCGCCGATCTTGCGGCCGAATTGCTCACGCTGGCAGGCGTAGTCGAGTGCGTATTCGTAGGCGGCCCTGGCTACGCCGACGGCCATCGCGCCGACAGTGGGCCGGGTGCGCTCGAATGTCTTCATCGCCGCCTGGCCACCCGTGGAGGCGCCGGACTTGACCCGAGCGATCCGCGACTCGAACTTCTCCCGGCCGCCGAGAATCGCGTCTTCGGGTAGTCGCACGTTGTCGAGCACCACTTCGGCGGTGTGCGAGGCACGGATGCCGTGCTTCTTGAACTTCTGTCCCTGAGCCAAACCCTTGGTTTCCGGTCCGATGACGAAGCTGGCCTGACCGCGGGTTCCGAGCTCGGGGTAGACCGATGCCACGATGATGTGCACGTTGGCGATACCGCCATTGGTCGCCCAGGTCTTGGTGCCATTGAGTACCCACTCATTGCTGGCCTCGTCATAACGCGCCCGAGTGCGGATGCCGCCGACGTCGGAACCCGCGTCGGGCTCTGAGGAGCAGAACGCGCCGAGCTTGGGTTCCTCTGCGGTGCCGAACATTTCGGGTAGCCAGCGGCCCAGCTGTTCGGGAGTTCCGTTACCCGCCAACGCCGCTGCGGCCAGGCCGGTGCCCATGATGGAGAGCGCGATTCCGGCGTCGCCCCAGAACATCTCCTCGAACGCGGTGAGCATGCCAAGCCCGGTCGGCTCGGCGGCCTGTTGTGCGAAGAAGTCCGGGGAGTACAAACCCACCTTTGCGGCCTCCTGGATCACCGGCCAGGGGGTTTCCTCGCGCTCGTCCCATTCGGCCGCGGCCGGTCGGATGACGTCGGCGGAGAACTTGTGCACCCAATCCCGCACCTCGATCACGTCGTCGCTGAGTTGCATTGAGAATGTCACGGTTGCTCCTGAAAGTCGTTGATGGTCAAGCCTTATCGGATGTTCGGTAATGCGCGAGGACGCTGAGCGTCTGATTCACCCAGGCCTCGAAGTAACGGTCTTCCTCGATGTTGCCGGGCAGCCGGCCGGTGAGCGCCTGCAGCGTCGCCGCGTAGGACAACGACCCGATTGCCGCGGCCGCGGCCGCGTCGGGATCGGGTATCTGCGTGCGGCCGCTGCGATTGGACGCGGCGAGTTCGTCGGCGAACCGTTGATAGGCGTTGTCGGTGATGACTTGCCAGGTCTTCTCGTCGAGATCGCCGAGCTCCTCAGGCTCGCGCAGCATCACTTTGAGCAGATCCTCGCTCTGCTTGAAGTTGCTCCAGATCAGCTGACCCGCCGTGCGCACCGCGTGCTCGACGCTGTCCGGGTCTCCGGCGTCGTACTGCTCTCGGGCGGCAACGATGCTGTCGATCCGGTGCGCAACAGCGGCTTCCAACAGTTCGCGTTTGGAGCCGAAGTGCTTGTAGAGCGCACCCGATCCCGGTGCCAGGCCGGAGGCCCGCTGGATGTCGGCCACCGACGTCGCCGCGTAACCCTTCGCGGCGAACATCTTCATTGCTTCGGCCAACAGCCGATCGCGTCCCTTGCTGGGTTCAGCGACCATGGTGAGAGAGTACTCACTCACCATGGTCGGCGGCAACTCAAATGCCGCGCTAGTGGCTGGACTCACATCAGGGTCAGGTCGGCAGGCAACTCGTCGTGCAGCACAGCCTGTGCGAGGAGTTCGCCGAGCAACGGCCCGAACTTCATCAGGTTGCTGCCGACGAACGCGACGACGCGGCCGCGGCGCGCCACCGTCCAGCCGTCGCCGCCGGCGTCAAGCCACGGCGCTTGGGCCGTGACGCAATCCACCTGGCCCGCCGGCGTCAACGACGGAAACAATCCGCGCACCGTCACCGGGTCGGCGACCTCCTGCCCGAAGGCCCAGCGACCGGTGCTGCCGATCGGCAACCCGTAGCCCTCGGGTGCGGACAGGCATGCGGCGCCAACCGTGTCTGCGCCCTGGTAGGTGAACCGGGTGTGCGGGCCGAACTCGACGCCCAGCGGCCCGAAGAGCGCCTGGGTCTGAACCCCCGCACAGATCAGTACGCGGTCGGCTTGCAGCACAGTGCCGTCCGCAAGCGTCGTCGAACCGTCGTCGGCGACCGTCATGACCTCACCGCGCTGGAGTTCCACCCGATGCGATAACGCGCTCAGCGCTCGGCGAATTCGCAGGCTGCCGCCGAGCGGATCGAAAACGGCGGTCTCCCAGGGTGATACCAGAAAGGGAATCCGGGCCTCGATCGCGGACCGGTCCAGCCGGGAGTAGGCAGCCCCGACGTCTCGCATCGCGTCCGCGATCGCGTCACCCGCACCCGCGGCGATGAATCCCTCCGAGCCGAGCAGCCGACCGGCGCCGAGCTCGGTCTCCCAGCGCTGCCAGCCGACCCGGGCCCGCAGGGCAAGCCGACACAACTCGGGCCGACGGTGGGCGATGCGGAAGATACGGGCCAACCCCGCCGACTGCTCGCCAAACGGTTCGCCTCGCTCCAACACGATCGAGTCCTCACCGCGCCTCGACAATTCGTAGGCGGCTGCCAGCCCGCAGATGCCGGCACCGACGATGACGATCACGATGCGGCCTTAGAAATAGAACCCGGCGAACGGAGCCTCGGGCACCGCGAACAGCCGATCGGCGGCCTCGAGCATCGCAGCATCGTCCGCGCGGACCAGTCCGGCGACGGCGAGACTGCGCCAAGTGGTGCCACCGAGCAGTGCGGCGCCCAGACCCTCAATGCTGACGTGCAGCGCGGCGGGCTCATCGGTGGGTTCGGCGCCGTCGCCGGTGATGGCGAACGTGGCTGAATTGTTCTGCAAGAGAGGGTCATCGACCGCGACGGTGATCGCGTCATCGGCGAGGTACCGGCGGACCGCCAACGCCTGGTGAACGTCGACCACCCGCAGCCACGTCTCGTCATGCACCGCGGCCACCTTGGCGGCCCGCCGATCAACGAGCAGCCCAGGCAGCGGGTCGTCGATCGGCAGCATCCAGAACACCACGCGATCAACCAGGTCGAGCCCGAGTAGGAAGCGCAGCAACCCCAGATAGGCCTGCGTGGTCGGTGCGAAGAAGTCTTCCACCGCGATGGTGCGCTGATCGCTGATGAACCACGATTCGGTGTCCAGGGGCCGGTAGCGGGCGAACCCTGATTCGGAGCCGGGTTCGCCGTGTACCGCAATATACGAGGGTCCCGGCGATGATTCGGTACGCAGCCGCAGACTCTGCCACCAAACCTGCGGTCGGCCAACGGTTCCCGGCCTGGACGGACGATGCCCGGTATAGATGCGGCGCAGCACCTCGCCGGCGTCGGCGTTGTCGATGAGCCGGACCTGCCCACCCGTCCCGACATCAGGCCGTAGCGCCGCGCGTGCCGTCTGCACCTCGACGGTCTGCGATGAACTGGCCACGCCGTAGCCGTACCGGCCATAGATAGTCGCCTCCGACGCCCGCAACGTGGCAACGACCTCACCGCGTTCGGCGAAGTCGCGCAGCTGATGACTGACCAGGTCGGTGGCGATGCCTCGCCGGGTGAACGACGGCAGCACGCCGATATGCGTGACGGCTGCGTGCTTGACGATCGCTCCACCGGGCAGGGTGAGTCCGCTGCCGGCCGCGTCGGCGGTGCCGACGAGCTGGTCTCCGACGAAGACTCCGACGGTACGGCCTGGTTCGAGCAGCGTGACGATCTGGCCGGGCGGTAGGTCCGGCAGCGGCGGCAATCCGACCATGGCGACGCGAAACACCTTCGCGGCAGCGAGCAGGTCGTCTTCACTGTCGAGAACCCG
>JAVROZ010000217.1:0-5567 GCA_032162485.1 Mycobacterium sp. | reverse complement strand
CGACCCGACATCCGGGTGGGCCGGAGGCTGCTGCGATCAAGAGCAGACGATCTGGTTCCTCGGCTGGACGCCCCACGCGCTGGCCAATGGGCTCGATCCGTTCTTCACAACCCAGATCGGTGCGCCTGACGGCGTGAACCTGATGTGGAACACCCCGATGCCGCTGCTCGGGCTCCTCGGCTGGCTCCCGGCGCAGATCGGCGGCCCGATCCTCGGCTTCAACATCCTCCTGGTCGGCGGCATCGCCCTAAGCGGATTCACCGCGTGGCTAGCGATCCGCCGCTGGACTGGCGACGGCGCAGCCCCGATTGTTGGTGGCGCGGTCTACGCCTTTTCGCCATACGTCGCCTCTCATGCGGCCATGCACCTGAACCTGGCCACGGCCTGGATCCCGCCGCTCTTCCTTTTCGTCATCGACGAACTCCTGGTCACGCGACGTCGACCGCCCTGGCAAGCGGGGGTGGCGCTCGGAGTCCTCAGCACTGCGCAGTTGCTGATCAGCGAGGAGACGCTCGCCATGAGTGTCGTGGCAGCCGGATTGCTAGTCTGCGTCATGGCCCTAGCGCGCCGTGACGGGCAGGGTCGAGCCCGGTGGCGCGAAGGGGCGGCGCGGCTCCTCCCGGCGCTCGGGGTCGCCACGTTGACCTTCCTGCTGCTCGCGGCGGGGCCGCTCGTCGCCCAGTTCTTCGGACCGCAGCGGATCAGCCAGCAGGTCCAGCATCCCGAGACTTTCTCCATCGACCTTTTGAACCTCGTCCTTCCGACGCCCTACCAACTGGTCGCCCCGGCCCCGGCCACTCGGGTGTCCCACGAGTTCAGCGGCCTCTATCACGAGGCGACGGGCTACCTCGGCCTGCCGCTGCTCGTCCTCCTCATCGTCGCGGCCGTTCGTCAGTGGGATGACCTGCGGGTGCGTGTCGCGAGCATCACCGGGGCACTGCTCCTGATGCTCTCGCTCGGGCCATGGCTGCACATCGGCAAAGAGGCTTCCCGCGTCCCGCTACCGTGGCTGCCCTTCGGAAAGCTGCCGCTGCTCGAGCACCTGCTGCCAGACCGCTTTACGCTTTTCGTCTGGCTGGCAGTGGCGGTGATCGTTGCGATCGTTATCGGGCAGGCGGCTCGCCTCGCCCCGCGGCCGGCGGCGCAGTGGCTAGTTGCTGTGCTCGCAGCGCTCGTTCTGGTCCTCCCAGCTCCCCTGGAGCGGCAGCCTTTCTACACACCGGCGTTCTTCCGCACGTGGGCGAGCCACAACATCGGGTCCGACGAGACCGTCCTTGTCGCACCGTATTTCGTCAACGGGGGACAGGTTGCGCCGATGTTGTGGGCGGCGGAGGCCGACTACGGGCTCCGGATGGCCGAGGCTTATGCATATATGCCCCGGCGGGACGGTCGGACGCGCTCGGCAACGCCAGTGACGCGGCTCGCAAAAGTCATGCTGGCGATCCAGGAGGACCACATCGCGCTCCTGGCACGCGGAGAGGTTCGCGCACAGGTCACCGCCAACCTCCGGGACGCGGAGGTGCGCCACGTGATCGTGGGACCGATGCAGTCGCTCGCTCCGATGCTCGCGTTCTTCACGGACCTCTTCGGCCGAGCGCCCGAACTTGTCGACGGCGTCGCGATCTGGCGGGACGTCAACGCCCGGGGGGTCGTTGGGGCGCCCGCCTAGCGGTGACGCGCCTCAGGCCGACGCGTTGAGTTCGTCGGCGTTACGCGTTCGGCTCAGATGATGTGACCCCGCAGGGCCTTGGCCCGCCCGGTGGCCTGATATCGGCGACGTGGGATGTTCGGTGGGCTGGTGCCGATTGCCGCGGGCGAGTATCGCGGTCGCCAGTCCGCGTCGCCGCACACCGTGCCCCAGTGCCGAGGAGGCCGAACGTTTCGCGACATTCCGGAATTTGTGCTCGGACGCCGTCTCAGGTGCGTTGTCGGAGGTAGCGGAAAGCCACTGGTTCGGCAGCGCCAATTTGCAGATGGTGCGCACCGTGAGGAAGTACTGGCGATGGAAGGAACCGGTTGTGTACGGCAGGTCGTAGGTGACGAATAGGGCGCGCACCCGCTCGGCGATTTCCGGCAGGCGATTATGCGGCAGATCAGGGAAGAGGTGGTGTTCGATTTGATAGCAGAGATTTCCACACATGAACCGCAGTATGGGTCCGGCATCAAAGTTCGCGGCGCCCAGCATTTGGCGGAGATACCATTCGGGCTTGGTCTCATTCTCCAGCACTGATGGGGTGAACTTTTCCGCGCCGTCGGTGAAGTGACCGCAGATAATGACTGCGCATGCCCAGACACTGCGCAACCCATTCGCGACCACGTTTGCGCCCAGCGTGCGGCGCCAGCGGCGTCGACTGAGAGCAGGAAAAATTACATAGTCTTTGCTGGCCTGTCGAACCATCTTGGCGATGACCGCAGATTTGTTTGCAGCTTTGAGGGCAGCGTCCGGCGTCTCGCGACTCTGGACTGCATACAACCCATGCAGTGCGACACCCCATTCGAAGCCGAGAGCCAGCAGCAACGCCCACAGCGGCTGCAGCAGTGTGCCAGGCGACCACTCCTGGTCACGAGTGACCCGCATAACTCCGAATCCGAGGTCATCGTCCACGCCGACGACGTTCGAGAAAACGTGGTGCCGGTAGTTGTGGGAGTACTGCCACTGCGAGGTGAGACCGGCCATGTCCCATTCCCAGGTTGTGGAATGGATCTCCGGGTCGTTCATCCAATCCCATTGACCATGGCTGATGTTATGGCCGAGTTCCATATTCTCGATGCACTTGGCCGCGGCCAGGCCGGCGGTCCCGACAGCCCAGCCCAACTTGCCGTTGGTCCTGGCAATGGTCAATCTCGCGACAATTTCGGAGCATCGCTGAAAAGCGATGGCGCGTTTGATGTAGGTACGGTCCTTGGCGCCGCGCGAAACCTCGATATCGCGGCGAATAGCTTCCAATTCGGCTGCGAGCGCCTCGATATCCGCGCCGCTCAGATGGGCGTATTCAGGTACGTCGGTGATGGCCATCGAGTCTCAGTGGGACTCGGAGGAGCTGACGTGCGGCGTTGGCCCGACGACACGCAGGCAAGAAGGATTTAGGGACCGCCGCATGGTTGGGTCACGTCCGATCTTCTATGTGTGGTCGTTACGCACAAGGTGTGGTCGTTACGCACAAGTGGCGATGATCGGCACGAGTTCAGATACGCGGAGAAACTTACGGTCGGCGCAGCAGACGAGAGCGTAGTTGCAGGCTAGAACCTAACACGGCAGTACGGCCGACACAGCAGCCGTCGTTGTCGCATCGTCCTCGCAACACAGTCGTGACCGATCCGCGACGGCACTCGGCGGACCTATCGGCACTGCGTGCGGCCGCTGAAGTGGGCCCGGGATAGCGAGCTGGCAGGAGCAGGGGCGGTGATGGTCGGGACTCGATTCGCGGGGCCTTCCGACGGCATGGAGCGCCGAGGGCCTGTTGCCGTTCCTCACCGGTAAATCACAAGACACGTTGTTCGGCCATAGCGCCGGCGATATCTGGTACGACGACCATGACCGGACCGAGCCCGCGGACTGGTTCAGGCGTCGCGGCTATTACACCCGTTCGGTGGTCGCCGCCGATAATCTTGCGCATTTGGACGTCCGCTGGCACCGACGAAGAGCCGTTCGCCGCGCTGGCTAACTTCGTCGTCGCCGCGCAGAGTTATTTCAGACGCCGGGCACAGATAACCAGATGCCGTTAAGATCGAGCTAGATGCCGGTCAGATCGACCAGCGGCTCGGAGGCGGTTCTTATTGATGCTCCTCGCCTCCGGCTTTTTACCACGGTGGCGGGACGCACGGCCCATGCTGTCGGCGCGCCACGACGACTGCATACAAAGTTGACGCTTATCTTGTAGTAATCAGTTGCTCATCGCGCCGTGCTACGGCCAGAGTCTCCACGAACAGCGTTGATACGCAGGTAAATTGGAACATGCAGGGCTGTGAATCACCTAAGTGTGCGGCCCAGGCGGAACCATAGATTCGTGAGCCGCGTTGAAGGTCGAGCATGGGGGTTCGGCCGTCTACGAGGCACAGCCGGTGGATATGCACGCTGAGATCTCGACATAGTGACACAACTGGGGGAGGAACATGGCGATCACTGACGTTTCGGCTTTCGCCCACTTGACCGATGCCGATATCGAAAATTTCGGCTTCGAACTGGATGCGATCCGGCAGGACATCGAGGATTCCCTTGGCGAGCACGATGCCCGCTACATTCGTCGTACCATCGCCGCGCAGCGTGCCCTTGAGATAGCCGGCCGAGTCATGCTGGCCGGCAGCTCTAAACGCTCGGCATGGTGGGCGGGAACCGCGACACTGGGCTTGGCCAAGATCATCGAGAACATGGAGATCGGCCACAACGTCATGCACGGCCAGTGGAACTGGATGAACGACCCCGAGATCCACTCCACGAAATGGGAGTGGGACATGAGTGCGGCGTCAAAACACTGGCGAGCCGCCCACAACTTTCAGCACCACAAGTACACCAACATCCTCGACATGGATGACGATGTGGGCTACTTCATCCTTCGAGTCACTCGTGACCAGCCCTGGCAGCCCTACAACATCGGCAACCTGCTATACAACGCATTTCTCTCGCTGGGATTCGAGTGGGGGATCGGCCTGCAAACCGTCGACGTCGAAAAGGCATTCACGGCCGGCCCGGATCGCGACTTCACCCGGCAGCAGATCCGTGAGTTCTCGGTCAAGGCCGGCCGGCAGGTGTTCAAGGATTACGTCGCGTTCCCGGCACTCACTTCGCTGTCCTCGGCGGCCACCTACAAATCCACACTAAAGGCCAATGCGTTGGCCAATGTGATCCGCAACGTCTGGGCCAACGCGGTGATTTTCTGTGGTCATTTTCCAGACGGAGCAGAGAAATTCGGCAAGACCGACATGATCGGCGAGACGAAGGGCGAGTGGTATCTGCGTCAGATGCTGGGCAGCGCGAACTTCGAGGGCGGACCGGTATTGCGGTTCATGAGCGGCAACCTGTGCCATCAGATCGAGCATCACCTGTTTCCGGATTTGCCGAGCAACCGGCTGCACGAAATCTCAGTGCGCGTGCGCGCAGTCTGTGACAAGTACGACTTGCCTTACACCACAGGCTCTTTCCTGATGCAGTACGGAAAGACGTGGCGCACCATCGCTAAATTGTCGTTGCCGAACAAGTACCTGCGCGACACCGCCGACGACGCTCCGGAAACCCGCAGCGAGCGGATGTTCGCTGAACTGGGCCCCGGTTTCGCCCACACCGACCTGGTGACAGGGCGCCGTCGCGGACTCAAGACAGCGATAACGACAGTCCGCCCGTGGCGTCGGCGATCCGGATCGGCCCAATACCAACGCGTTTGACGTGTCGAATACTCACATCCACGGATTTCGCACCAAAACCCGTGGGTGCCAACATCGTTAGGTAGTAAAACGGGCGCAATCGTCGGGCAGCGGGATGCTCTGCTCTTGCAGCCTGACGCAGAACGCTTGCAGCTCCTCTACCGCACCGGGGGTTTCTTCTCCGCAGGTGTGGTTTAGCAGGCACGGAT
>JAVROZ010000216.1:0-8549 GCA_032162485.1 Mycobacterium sp. | reverse complement strand
CGGACGCGCTCGCGCGCTACGCTCGGCGCAGGGTCGCGGAAGCAGCGGATTTGACGGCTGAGCTGTGCGAAGACTACCGTCGGACGCTATGAACCTTGGAATGCTCGTAGTAATTGGTCGGCGCGTTGGGGCCTGACTAGCCAATCGAGCACCAACGCGACCCTCGTACAGCAGCTGAGCTGACGGGGGTTTTTTCTTGCCCCGAGACGCCAGAGACGAAAAGACCTAAGAGGAAACAGTGAGCGCACCCACCAAGCCACCGGCACCGGCCTCGACGCCAGCTTCACAAAAAGCGGCCGACGTCGCCACCGATGCAGCAAAGGCCGGGACGAAACCGGCTACAGGTCAACCGAAACATATTGCGCCGCATCAACTTACTGGTGCGCAAGCGGTGATCCGCTCGTTGGAAGCGCTCGACGTCGAGATCATCTTCGGGATCCCGGGCGGCGCCGTCCTGCCGGTGTACGACCCACTGTTCGACTCACAGCAGCTGCGCCATGTGCTGGTCCGCCACGAGCAGGGCGCCGGCCACGCCGCCAGCGGCTACGCACACGCCACCGGCAAGGTCGGGGTCTGCATGGCGACCTCCGGTCCCGGCGCGACCAACCTGGTGACCCCGCTGGCCGACGCTCAGATGGACTCCATCCCGGTGGTCGCCATCACCGGACAGGTGGGGCGGGCGTTGATCGGCACGGACGCCTTCCAGGAGGCCGACATATCCGGCATCACGATGCCGATCACCAAGCACAACTTTCTGGTGCGCACCGGCGACGAGATCCCCCAGGTGATGGCCGAGGCATTCCACATCGCGGCATCGGGTCGACCCGGGGCCGTTCTCGTCGATATCCCCAAGGATGTTCTGCAGGGCCAGTGCACCTTCAGCTGGCCGCCGCGGATGGAGCTGCCCGGCTACAAGCCGAACACCAAGCCGCACAACCGGCAGATTCGCGAAGCCGCCAAGCTGATCGCGGCCGCCCGCAAGCCGGTGCTGTACGTCGGCGGCGGCGTCATCCGCGGCGAGGCGACCAAGGAGTTGGCGGAGCTGGCCGAGCTGACCGGCATTCCGGTGGTCACCACGCTGATGGCGCGCGGCGCTTTCCCCGACAGCCACCCGCAGAACCTGGGCATGCCCGGCATGCACGGCACGGTTGGCGCTGTCGCGGCGCTGCAGCGTAGCGACCTGCTTATCGCGCTGGGGACCCGCTTCGACGACCGGGTGACCGGACGGCTCGACTCGTTCGCGCCGGAGGCCAAGGTCATTCACGCCGATATCGACCCCGCCGAAATCGGCAAGAACCGGCACGCCGACGTGCCGATCGTCGGCGACGTCAAGAACGTCATCACCGACCTGATCGAGATGCTGCGTCACTACGACACTCCCGGCCACATCGAGATGACTGACTGGTGGGCCTATTTGGACGGCGTCCGCAAGACGTACCCGCTGAGCTACGACCCGCAGAGCGACGGCAGCCTGGGGCCGGAGTACGTGATCGAGAAGCTGGGCCAGATCGCCGGTCCGGACGCCATCTACGTGGCCGGCGTTGGCCAGCACCAGATGTGGGCCGCGCAATTCATCAAGTATGAGAAGCCGCGCACCTGGCTGAACTCCGGCGGGCTGGGCACGATGGGCTTTGCGATCCCAGCGGCCATGGGCGCCAAGATCGCCCTGCCGGACACCGAGGTCTGGGCCGTCGACGGTGACGGGTGTTTCCAGATGACCAACCAGGAACTGGCTACGTGCGCCATCGAGGGCATCCCGATCAAGGTTGCGCTGATCAACAACGGCAACCTGGGCATGGTGCGGCAGTGGCAGACCCTGTTCTACGAGGAGCGCTACTCGCAGACCGACCTGGCCACCCATTCCCGCCGCATCCCGGACTTCGTCAAGCTGGCCGAGGCGCTGGGTTGCGTCGGATTGCGTTGTGAGCGTGAAGAAGACGTCGTCGACGTCATCAACCAGGCACGGGCGATCAACGACCGCCCTGTGGTGGTCGACTTCATCGTCGGCGCCGACGCACAGGTCTGGCCGATGGTTGCCGCCGGCACCAGCAACGACGAGATCCAACATGCACGCGGCATCCGTCCGTTGTTCGACGACATCACCGAAGGGCACGCCTGATGACGGGATCGTCTAAGACACATACGTTGTCGGTGTTGGTCGAAGATAAGCCCGGTGTGCTGGCGCGTGTGGCGGCGCTGTTCTCCCGGCGTGGCTTTAATATCGAGTCACTGGCGGTCGGTGCCACCGAACAGAAGGACATGTCGCGGATGACCATCGTGGTCTCCGCCGAGGAGACACCGCTCGAGCAGATCACCAAACAGCTCAACAAGTTGATCAACGTCATCAAGATTGTCGAGCAAGACGAAAACAACTCGGTGGACCGGGAATTGACGCTGATCAAGGTACGCGCCGACGCCGGCAGCCGTAGTCAGGTGATCGAGGCGGTGAACCTGTTCCGCGCCCAAGTGATTGACGTATCCCCGGAGTCGCTGACCGTCGAAGCGACCGGCAACCGCGGCAAGCTCGAAGCCCTGCTGCGGGTGTTGGAGCCCTTCGGTATTCGCGAAATCGTCCAATCGGGTGTGGTGTCGATGGCACGCGGCCCGCGAAGTATCAGCACCGCCAAGTAATTCCGCACGTTTAGGAACTGACAGCATAGAAAGAGAGATTCACGTGGCAGACGTGCCAGCGCAGACGTTAGAGATGTTCTACGACGACGACGCAGACCTGTCGATCATCCAGGGCCGCAAGGTCGGCGTTATCGGCTACGGCAGCCAGGGGCACGCACACTCGTTGAGTCTGCGCGACTCCGGCGTCGAGGTGCGGGTCGGACTGAAGGAAGGCTCGAAGTCCCGGGGCAAGGTCGAGGAGCAGGGCCTCGAGGTCGACACCCCAGCCGAGGTGGCCAAGTGGGCTGACGTGATCATGCTGCTGGCCCCCGACACCGCGCAGGCGGACATCTTCAAGAACGACATCGAGCCCAACCTGAAGGACGGTGACGCACTGTTTTTCGGTCACGGTCTGAACATTCACTTCGACCTGATCAAGCCGCCCGCCAACGTCACCATTGCGATGGTCGCCCCGAAGGGGCCCGGACACCTGGTGCGGCGCCAGTTCGTCGACGGCAAGGGTGTGCCCTGTCTGATCGCGGTCGACCAGGACCCCACCGGAGAGGGCGAGGCGTTGGCGCTTTCCTATGCCAAGGCGATCGGCGGCGCCCGCGCCGGGGTCATCAAGACCACGTTCAAGGACGAGACCGAAACCGACCTTTTCGGTGAGCAGGCCGTGTTGTGCGGTGGCACTGAGGAATTGGTGAAGACCGGTTTCGACGTGATGGTCGAGGCGGGTTACCCGCCGGAGATGGCGTATTTCGAGGTGCTGCACGAGCTCAAACTGATCGTCGACCTAATGTACGAGGGCGGTATCGCCCGGATGAACTACTCGGTGTCCGACACTGCCGAATTCGGCGGCTACCTCTCCGGCCCGCGCGTCATCGATGCCGACACTAAGGAGCGGATGCGCGCCATCCTGCGCGACATCCAAGATGGCACCTTCACCAAGAAGTTGGTCGCCAACGTCGAGGGCGGCAACAAGCAACTCGAGCAGCTGCGCAAGGAGAACGCCGAGCACCCCATCGAGGTCACCGGCAAGAAGCTGCGCGACCTGATGAGCTGGGTGGACCGCCCGATCACCGAAACCGCTTAGTCGAGTTGCGCCGAGCGTTACGTCAGAGTGGCGCTCGGCCACCTCGGTTGCTCTAGCCTGTCTCCCGTGAGCGGGAGGTGCCCCCAGTTCGGCGGCCTAGGTGGACGCCAGTCGGCCCGCGACGGAGACCACCCGGCGGGCCAGGTGCTCGAGCGCATTGTTGGTGGCTTCGTCGAGTGCGGTGATGTTTTCCCGATTAGCGACCAGGCTTACGCCATACGGGTTGCCATCGGCGAACTTCAGCGGTTCCGTGTACCCGGGCGGCACCAGGATTCCGCCCCAGTGCATAAGCGACATATAAAGGCTGACGAGGGTGGTCTCCTGACCGCCGTGCGGGGATTCCGACGAAGTCCACGCCGCGTAAACCTTGTCGGCCAGCTTGCCCTGCGCCCACAAACCACCGAGCGAGTCCACGAATGTCTGGAATTGCGATGTAGTGGAGGCAAATCGCGTGGGTGAACCGAAGATCACCGCGTCCGCCCACACGATGTCGTCGCCGGTCGCCGCAGGTAGATCCTTGGTTGCCTCGTAGTTCGCCGTCCAGGCCGGGTTCTGCGCGAACGACGCCGGGTCGCGGGTTTCCGCCACATGGCGAAGCCGGACTTCCGCGCCCGCGGCTTCTGCAGCGGCGGCGACGCGCTTCGCCATCGAGGTGCCGTGTCCGGTCGCCGAGTAGTAGATGATCGCGAGCTTGGTCATGGTGCCAGCCTAGGCATCTCCGAAATGCCGAACTCGTAGCGCAACAGCGTCCGCGCGGCGTAGTAGCCGGCCATCCCGTGCACGCCGGCTCCCGGCGGTGTGGCTGCCGAACACAGATACACCTTGGGAATCGGTGTGCTCCAAGGGTTCACGCGCGGCGTCGGGCCGGCGAGCGCACGCATCGTCGAATTACCTCCCACGCTGATATCTCCGCCGACATAGTTGGCGTTGTGGTCGCTCATCCTCGCCGCCGGTACCGAGCGGGCCGCGACCACGATGTCGCGGAAGCCAGGTGCGAACTTCTCGACCACCGCCGTCACAGATTCGGTCGCATCGAGAGTGGATCCCGCAGGCACGTGGGCGTAGGTCCAGAACGGGCGACGTCCCTCGCTGTCTACCCGAGCGGGATCGGCAACGTGCGGAACGGAGGCGAGCACCATCGGCGAGTCGGCCTGACGCCCGGCTGCGATGGCTGCCTCCGCCTGTGCCATCTGCTCGCGGGTGCCGCCGAGATGAAGGGTCGGTGCTTGCCTGAGCCGGTGATCCGTCCATGGAATGTCGTCATTGAGCACGAAATCCACTTTGGCTACGCCAGGCCCAAAACGGTAGCGGCGCAACGCTTTAGCGTACCGAGGAGGGAGTGCATCACCGTACACCCGCAATAGTGTGGTGGGAGCGGTATCGAAAACCGTGACACCGCCGGGCGGCCCGGTAACCTCCACGCCAGCCGTCAATTCACCACCGTGCGCGCGCAGGTCGGCGATCAGCGCATCGGGGATCATCTGGGTGCCACCGACCGGAATCGGCCAGCCGACCGAATGGGCGAGCGTGGCGAGCATCATTCCGGCGCCAGCCGACGCAAGTGACGGCAGCCGCGTAACCGCATGGGCGGCAACGCCGGTGAATAATGCGCGGGCATCTTCACCGGCAAGTAGCCCCCACGCCGGGGTGCCTTGGGACAGCATCCGAAGGCCGAGGCGCACGACCGTCGGCAATGCACTGGGGACTGAGCGCTTGTCGCCGAGCAGGAAGGCCACGACGGCATCGGAGTGAGCCACCAACGGGCCGAGAAAGCGCCGCCACGATGTGCCGTCGTCCAACTCGGCGCAGGTTCGCTGCAGATCGCGGTAGGCGATCGCCGCTGGCCGGTCGGGCAGCGGGTTGGCGTAGGAGATCTCCGGGACGGCCAACGTCACCCCCCGGGCGGGCAGATCGAATTCGGCGAAAAACGGCGATGCCAGGGCCAGCGGGTGAACCGCGGAGCACACGTCGTGCAAGACTCCGGGAAATTCGAAGTCGTCCGCACTGCGGGCGCCGCCGCCGAAAGTCGGCTGGGCTTCGAGTACCTGCACTTTGAGACCTGCGCGCGCGCAGATCACGGCAGCCGCAAGCCCGTTTGGCCCGCTGCCGACGACGGTGACGTCCACCCGTCAATTAGAGCCGACCGAGTCAATGGCGGCGACCCGCTGCGCCCGACTCCGTCGCGCTGGCGGTCGCCGCTACGCTGTTCGCGTGAACCTGCCTGTTGTTTTAATCGCCGACAAACTTGCCCAATCAACGGTTGCTGCCCTGGGAGACCAGGTTGAGGTGCGCTGGGTAGATGGTCCTGACCGGGAGAAACTACTGGCCGCTGTGCCCGAAGCTGACGCCCTGCTGGTCCGGTCGGCCACCACCGTCGACGCCGAGGTACTTGCCGCAGCGCCCAAGCTGAAGATCGTCGCGCGCGCCGGCGTGGGCCTGGACAACGTCGACGTCGAAGCCGCCACCGCTCGCGGTGTGCTGGTGGTCAATGCCCCGACGTCGAACATCCACAGCGCCGCCGAGCACGCCCTTGCACTGCTGCTGGCCGCGGCCCGCCAGATCGCGGCCGCCGACGCCACCCTGCGCGAACACACCTGGAAACGGTCGTCCTTCTCGGGGACCGAGATATTCGGCAAGACCGTCGGTGTCGTGGGACTGGGCCGGATCGGACAGTTGGTCGCCCAGCGGATCGCCGCGTTCGGCACCCACATCGTCGCCTACGACCCGTACGTCTCGTCGGCCCGGGCCGCCCAGCTGGGCATCGAATTGCTCTCCTTGGACGACCTGTTGGCCCGTGCCGACTTCATCTCGGTGCACCTGCCCAAGACACCCGAAACCAAAGGCCTGATCGACAAAGAGGCGCTGGCCAAGACCAAGCCCGGCGTCATCATCGTCAACGCGGCGCGCGGTGGCCTGGTGGACGAGGCGGCGCTGGCCGATGCCATCACCAGCGGCCACGTGCGCGGGGCCGGACTCGACGTGTTCGGCACCGAACCCTGCACGGACAGCCCGCTGTTCGAGCTGCCGCAGGTGGTGGTCACACCGCACCTCGGGGCCTCTACCGCCGAAGCTCAGGACCGGGCCGGCACCGACGTCGCCGAAAGCGTGCGGCTGGCCCTGGCGGGCGAGTTCGTTCCGGACGCGGTCAATGTCGGCGGCGGCGTGGTCAGCGAGGAGGTGGCGCCCTGGCTGGATCTGGCGCGCAAGCTCGGTGTGCTGACCGCCGCGCTGTCCGATGAACTGCCGGTGTCGTTGTCGGTGCAGGTGCGCGGTGAGCTGGCCGCCGAAGAGGTCGAGGTGCTGAAGCTTTCGGCGCTGCGTGGCCTGTTCTCGGCGGTTATCGAAGATGCGGTGACGTTCGTGAATGCCCCGGCACTCGCTGCCGAGCGGGGAGTGACCGCCGAGGTCACCACGGCTACCGAAAGCCCCAATCACCGCAGTGTGGTTGACGTGCGGGCCGTTGCCGCCGACGGTTCGGTGGTCAATGTCGCAGGCGCGTTGTCTGGGCCGCAACTGGTGGAAAAGATCGTGCAGATCAACGGGCGCAACTTCGACCTGCGCGCCCAGGGCACCAACCTGGTGATCAACTACGCCGATCAGCCCGGAGCACTGGGCAAGATCGGCACGTTGCTGGGCGCGGCCGGGGTGAATATCCAAGCCGCGCAGCTGTCCGAGGACGCCGAAGGCGACAGCGCGACGATTCTGCTGCGCCTGGATCAGGATGTCCCGGGCGAGGTGCGCTCGGAGATTGCGTCGGCTGTGAGCGCCAGCAAGCTCGAGGTAGTTGACCTCACGTGAAGCTCGCCGGTGACGATGCAGAGCGCAGCGATGCTGTGGGGCGGCGCAGATGAAGTTGGCAGTAATCGGTGGCGACGGGATCGGTCCAGAGGTCATCGCCGAGGCGCTCAAGGTCCTCGACGTGGTCCGGCCGGGCATCGAGAAGACCACCTACGACCTCGGTGCTCGCCGCTATCACGCGACCGGCGAGGTGCTTCCCGACTCCGTGGTCCCCGAACTGCGCGAGCACGACGCCATCCTGCTCGGTGCCATCGGCGACCCGTCGGTCCCCAGCGGCATCCTGGAGCGTGGCCTGTTGCTGCGCATGCGCTTCGAACTGGACCATCACATCAACCTGCGACCATCCCGGCTGTATCCCGGGGTGACCAGCCCGCTGGCGGGTAACCCCGCTATCGATTTCGTGGTTGTGCGCGAGGGGACCGAGGGGCCCTACACGGGTAACGGCGGTGCGCTGCGCGTCGGCACACTGCACGAGGTGGCCACCGAAGTCAGCGTCAACACGGCATTCGGTGTCCGGCGAGTCGTTCAGGATGCATTCGAGCGGGCGAGTAGGCGGCGCAAGCACCTGACCCTGGTGCACAAGAACAATGTGCTGACGTTCGCGGGTTCGCTCTGGTGGCGGACGGTTCAAGAGATCGGCGCCAACCACCCCGATATCGAAGTGGACTACCTGCACGTCGACGCGGCCACCATTCACCTGGTCACCAATCCAGGTCGCTTCGACGTGATAGTCACCGACAACCTATTCGGCGACATCATCACCGATCTTGCCGGCGCGGTGTGCGGTGGTATCGGCTTGGCTGCCAGCGGAAATATCGATGCGACCCGGACTAATCCGTCGATGTTCGAGCCGGTGCACGGCAGCGCTCCCGACATCGCCGGTCAGGGCATCGCTGATCCGACCGCGGCGATCATGTCGGTGGCGCTGTTGCTTTCCCACGTCGGCGAAGACGATGCGGCCGCGCGGGTGGACCGGGCGGTCGAGGCCTATCTGGCAACTCGCGGGAGCGAACGGCTTGCCACCACCGATGTCGGCGAACGGATT
>JAVROZ010000215.1:0-3586 GCA_032162485.1 Mycobacterium sp. | reverse complement strand
ATCGATGTGCTGTCGTTCGGCAACCGCACGCCACAGAATCAGCCAGGTCATCAGGACATAGACGCACAACCCGAACACCCACACCGGCACCGTCACCGCCAGCCACCAGTGCTGTGTTGTATGCCGGGCCACCTGGGTGGCCACAATCGCCAGGCCAGAGGTGCCTACGCTGCCCAGCTCCCATGCGCCGTGCGCGCGATCTCGCAACGCCGTCCACGAGTTAGCCGCCATATTCCGCGCGGTGAGTGCGGCTAAGGAAATCCACGACACCAGCGCCGTGATACCGAGAATCACAACCACCGCCTTGATGGCGGCCAGTCGGCTGTCGAGCACCGCGCACGCAGCCACAAAGGTGAACAGCCGCACGGTCACATCGGGATCCGCGAGGTCCCACAATGCGCGCCCGCCGGCCTTGCTCGACTGAGCCGCCAGCAATACCAGCCCGACGAGCACCACCAGGCCGACAGTGGCCAGGACGCCCAGGGTTTCGCTGATCGTGGTGTAGTGATGCTTGTCCGCGGCAATCGACAGAATCCCGGTCGCCATCACCGCGGCGAACACATCGGGTGACGGCTCAATATGCCCGAGCTGAAATGCCACCCGAGATGCCCTTAAGTCTCGCCCAATTCCACAATCAGGTGCCGGATACCTGTGTGGCGGTTGCTTCGTGTCCATTCGACCGGCTCGACCAGGCGTACGACACCGAAGCGCGTCAACAACTCCTCGTATAGCACCCGCAGTTCCAAGCGGGCCAGATTCGCACCCAGGCAGTAATGCACGCCCTGACCAAAGCCCAAATGTGGATTAGGTTTTCGAGTGATATCGAACTCGTCGGCGCGGTCGAACACGCGGGCGTCACGATTGGCGGATCCCTCCCAGATCTGTACCTTCTGGCCGGCCTCGACCGACTGTCCGCCGAGGTTGACGTCGCGGGTGGCGGTACGCCGCTTGGACGGGGAGGGCGACGTCCACCGGACGATCTCCTCGACTGCGGTTGGCAGCAGATCGAAATCTTCACGCAGCGCGCGCATTTGCTCGGGATGCTCGGCCAGTGCCAGCAGCCCACCTCCGACGGCATTGCGCGTCGTCTCGGCGCCCGCGCTGAAAAGCAGACTGAAGAACAGGTACAACTCGAGATCCGACATGGCCGGCGCGTTTGCGTCGTCGAGCATCGCATTCGCGACGACCGACAACATGTCGTCGGTCGGCTCGGCACGTTTGGCGGCGATCAGCTCCTGGCCGTAGGAATACATCCGCGACCCGGCCTCCTCCACCGACAGTTGAGAAAGTGATGCCTTGCGCGAGCCGCCGAAGTCGAACTGCGGCTCGATGGCCTCGAACAACCAATGTCGTTCGGATTCAGGCACTCCCAGCAGGATGCAGATCATCTGCATCGGCAGTTCGGTGGCGATATCAACCAGGAAGTCAAACGGTTCGCCCGGCACCACACCATCCAGCAGGCGGCGCGTCCGGGCGCGCAGATCGTCCTGGACCAGCCGGATCATCCGCGGTGTCAGACCGGAGCTGACCAGCCGCCGAATCTGCGAATGCCGCGGGTCGTCCATCATGTTGAGCACCTGACCCGCGATGGCCAAGTCCTGCAACAGGGTGCCGCCGAACGCTCTGCCACCACCGGTGACCGACGAGTACGTCACCGGATCACGAAGCACCTCAAGGGTTTCCGGATGCGTTGCCACCGACCAGAAGCCTTCGCCATCCGGGGTGTTGTCAGTTGGCTGGTGCCAGTACACGGGTGCCTCACGCCGATGAACGTCAAACAATGCGTGTGGAAAACCGTCGGCAAAGTTGTCCAGATCGGTGAAATCGATATCGGCAAGCGCAGCCGTCAGAGTCATAGAATTGCCCCCGGGGTGTACTTGGCGGCATCGGGGTAGCGGCCCACCAGTTGGTCCACCAATCCGGCCACCTGGTCGACCTGGTCGCCGGCAGCACCAGTGAAAGCCTTCCGGTCGGCCAAGGCGGCGTCCAGGGCATCCCGGCCCAGCGGCAGTCGCGGGTCGGCGGCCAGTCGGTCCAACAGATCGGGCTCGGCACCGTGTTCCCGCATGGCCAGCGCCGTAGCCACCGCGTGCTCGCGGATCACATGATGCGCCGACTCGCGACCCATGCCCGCGCGGACCGCGGCGATCAGCACCTTGGTGGTGGCTAAAAACGGCAGGTACCGGTCCAGCTCACGCTGGATCACCGCGGGGTAGGCGCCGAATTCGTCGAGCACCGTGAGGAACGTCTCGATCTGACCGTCGATGGCAAAGAAGCTGTCCGGCAGAGCAACTCGGCGCACCACGGAGCAGAAGACGTCACCCTCGTTCCACTGTGCACCGGCCAATTCGGCGGCCATCGACCCGTAGCCGCGCAGCACCACCTGCAGGCCGTTGACCCGTTCGCAGCTGCGGGTGTTCATCTTGTGCGGCATCGCCGAGGAACCGACCTGCCCTTCAGCGAACCCCTCGGTGACCAGTTCGTGTCCGGCCATCAACCGGATGGTGTGCGCCAGCGACGACGGTCCGGCACCCAATTGCACCAGCGCGGAGACCACATCGTGGTCCAGCGAGCGCGGGTACACCTGCCCGACGCTGTTCAAAACCGTTGAGAAGCCCAGAAAATCGGCCACCTGTTGCTCGAGTGCGGCTAGCTTGACCGCATCGCCGTCGAGTAGGTCCAGCATGTCTTGCGCCGTGCCCATCGGACCCTTGATGCCGCGCAACGGGTACCGGTCGATCAACTCCCGCAGTCGCAGCAACGCGACCAACGTCTCCTGCGCAGCCGAGGCGAACCTCTTACCCAAGGTGGTGGCCTGGGCGGCGACGTTGTGGCTACGCCCGGTCATCACCAGGTCGCGATAGGCGACGGCGCGCTCTGCCAGTCGAGCTGCCAACGCCACCCCGTGGCCGAAAACCAGTTCCAGCGACCGCCTGATCTGCAGCTGCTCCACATTCTCGGTCAGGTCGCGACTCGTCATTCCCTTATGCACATGCTCATGCCCGGCCAGCGCGTTGAATTCTTCGATGCGGGCCTTGACGTCGTGGCGCAGCACCCGCTCCCGCGCTGCGATCGAGGCCAGGTCCACATTGTCGAGTACGCGCTCATAGTCGGCGATCGCCTCGGCGGGCACGGCCACTCCGAGTTGCGCCTGCGCCCGCAACACCGCCAGCCACAGCCGCCGCTCCGCGGCGACCTTCGTCTCAGGCGACCAGATCGCAACCATCTCGGCGCTGGCGTACCGGCCGGCCAACACATTCGGAATGCTCACTTGGCCATCACGAAGAAACAGCTTACGGTTGCCGGTCCGCCGACACCCCGACCCGGCCGTAGCCTGTTTGAATGCACTTCGCCGGGGTTGACCTCGCGTGGGCGGGCCGCAATCCGACCGGTGTCGCAGTGCTCGACGATGACGGCGTACTAGCAAGCGTCTGCGCGGCCCGCGACGACGTGGACGTGCTGGCCGCGCTTGCACCCTATGTGCAGGGTGACTGCGTGGTGGGTTTCGATGCGCCGCTGGTGGTGACCAATCCGACCGGTCAGCGACCGGCCGAGGCCGCACTCAACCGGGATTTCCGCAAATACG
>JAVROZ010000214.1:0-5859 GCA_032162485.1 Mycobacterium sp. | reverse complement strand
TGAGGTGATCGTCGTCGACAACGGCAGAATCGTCGGCGCCGGCAGCCACGAATCGCTGCTCGATGACTGTCCCACCTATGCCGAGTTCGCCGCCTCGCAGTCGGTGAGCGCCGGAGTCGGCGGCGGGCAATGACCGCACCCATGAGTGCTCGCCCCCGCGGGGCGGCGCCTGCGCCTCCTAACATGCGCTCGCGTGACTTCTGGGGATCGGCGAGGCGACTGCTGAGACGACTGGCCCCCCACCGCCGACTGAGCATTGCCGTCATCTCGCTGGGCATCACCGGCACCGCAGTCGCGGTGGTCGTCCCGCGGATCCTCGGCCACGCAACCGATCTGCTGTTCAACGGCGTCATCGGGCGCCAACTACCAGTCGGCATCACCAAAGCCCAGGCCGTCGCAGCGGCCCGCGCCCGTGGCGACGGCGCGTTCGCCGACCTGTTATCGGGGATGAACGTCGTACCCGGACAGGGTGTAGATTTCGGCGCGGTGGTGCGCACATTGGCGTTGGCATTGACCCTGTATCTGATTGCGGCTCTTCTGCTTTGGTGTCAGGCGCGATTGCTCAACGTCACCGTGCAGAAGACCATCACCGGGCTGCGCTCCGACGTCGAGGACAAACTACATCGCCTACCGCTGTCTTACTTTGATCGACAACAGCGCGGTGAACTGCTGAGCCGGGTCACCAATGACATCGACAACATGCAGACGTCGCTGTCCATGACGATCAGCCAACTTGTGACGTCGGTGCTGACGGTGCTGGGTGTGCTCGGGATGATGCTATGGATCTCGCCGCTGCTGGCGCTCATCACCGTGCTGACGGTGCCGCTGTCCCTGTTGGTGACGCGTGCGATCACCCGTCGTTCGCAGCGGTTGTTCATGGCGCACTGGACCAGTACCGGTCGTCTGAACGCCCATATCGAGGAGACCTACAGCGGATTCACGGTGGTCAAGACGTTCGGCCATCAGGCAGCCGCACGGGAACAGTTCCACAAGCTCAACGACGACGTCTATCAAGCCAGCTTCGGTGCCCAGTTCTTCTCCGGCCTGGTCGGACCGGCGACGGGTTTCATCGGCAACCTCGGCTACGTCGGCGTCGCTGTGGTCGGGGGCCTACAGGTGGCGACCGGGCAGATCACTCTCGGCAGTATCCAGGCGTTCATTCAGTACGTCCGGCAGTTCAACACCCCGGTTGGCCAGGTCGCCGGGATGTACAACACGCTGCAGTCCGGTGTAGCCAGTGCCGAGCGGGTGTTCGACCTGCTCGACGAACCAGAAGAAAGCCCAGATCCGCCCATTCCACCCGTCGACACGGCCGGTTCTGCCCCGGACCAACCCGGTCGGGTCGAGTTTGCGCACGTGAGTTTCGGCTACCACCCGGGCCACCCGGTGATCCATGACTTGTCGCTGGTGGCCGATCCGGGCAGCACGGTGGCGATCGTCGGTCCGACCGGTGCCGGCAAGACCACGCTGGTGAACCTGCTGATGCGGTTCTACGACGTCGACTCCGGCCGGATCCTGATCGACGGGGTCGACATCACCGCGATGGAGCGGCACGCGTTACGTTCGCGCATCGGCATGGTGTTGCAAGACACCTGGCTGTTCGACGGCACGATCGAGGAGAACATCGGTTACGGACGCCCGGACGCCACCCGGGCCGAAATCGTGGCGGCAGCAGAGGCGGCCCACGTCGACCGATTCGTCCACACCCTGCCCGCCGGCTACCAGACCCGGATCAGCGGCGACGGCGGCAACGTCAGCGCCGGCGAAAAACAACTCATCACCATTGCCCGGGCCTTCCTGGCCCGCCCGCAGCTGTTAATCCTGGACGAGGCAACCAGCTCGGTCGACACCCGCACCGAGGTGCTGATTGCGCGGGCCACCCGCGAACTACGCCGTGACCGAACGAGTTTCATTATCGCTCATCGCCTTTCGACGATTCGTGACGCCGATCGCATTGTCGTTGTCGAGGCGGGCAGGATCGTCGAACAGGGCAGTCACACCGAACTAATGGGCCGCCGCGGCGCCTACTACCAGATGATTCGGGCCTGACCCGGCTCATAGGAGATTGGGAGGCCGGCAAAACGGCTAGACACCACCGGCGGCTCGTTAAGCTCGGCAGTCGGCTGTTGACTGTCCTGCGCGGTGATGGCTATGCATGAGACAGCTGGGCCCACATTAGGAGATGTTGATGAAGCGTCCGCCTCATGCCTGCCGGCACCAATTAATCGCCACCGCAGCTGCGGCACTCATCGTTGTGTTCGCGATCGCCGGCTGCGGCGCCAACCGCTCCGAAGGCGCGAAAACGCCTGGCAGCACGGCCAATGCCACGAGCAACGAAGCGGCAACCCTGCTCAAGCAGGCCGCCGACGTCATGCGCAGGGTCACCGGCATGCACCTGGACGTCGCGGTGCAAGGCGACGTGCCCAACATCAGGGTGACCAAGGTCGAGGGGGATGTCTCCAGGACGCCGCAGACCACCGCAACGGGAGTTGCGACCGTACAAGTCGGCGATAAGAGCCAGGACGCCACCTTCGTCTTCGTCGACGGGCACCTCTACTCCGACCTCGGACAATCCGGCTCGTACACCGACTTCGGCAGCGGCGCCTCAATCTTCAACGTGTCGGTGCTGTTGGACGCCGGCAAAGGCCTGGCCAATCTGTTGACCAACCTCAAGAACGGGTCGGTGGCCGGCACCGCGCAGATGAACGGCGTCGCCACCACCAAAATCACCGGAAACTCCGCAGCGAGCGACGTCGCGACGCTTGCCGGTACCCGTCTGACCGACGAAAGCGTCTCGACCGTGCCAACTACCGTCTGGACGGCGTCGGACGGGTCTTCCCACCTCGTTCAGATTCAGATCTTCCCCACCTCAAACACTTCGGTGACAGTGACCATGTCCGACTGGGGCAAGCAGGTCACCGCAACCAAACCCGTCTAGCGCAGGTTCTCGGGAAAGGACTTCTCCCATGACGACGATGACCACCCGTCGGCGGGCGACAGTGACCGCCGTCGCCCGCGTGGCTGCCGCCGCCGCGATGACGGTCGCACTGGCTCCTACAGCCGTGGCCGCCGATTCCTATGGCGCTATCGCTTACTCCCCCAACGGTTCGTGGGGACGATCGCACCCCTACCCGACGAAGGAGGCCGCCGAGGCCGCCGCGGTCAAGTCCTGTGGCTCGTCCGATTGCAAAGTGCTGACCACCTTCACCGCGTGCGGGGCCGTCGCGGCCAAAGACCACGAGTACCAGGGCGGGATCGGGCCCGACCTGAGCGCTGCGATGAAGGACGCCTTGAGCAAACTCAGCGGCGGTTACATCGACACGTGGTCCTGCAACTAGGCCGCTGAGCCGTACTTTTCGACTGCCCAACGCGACGCTAAATCACTCCAAGGATTCGTAGAGATAACAAAAAGGCCAACATCGGAACCTTCTCTCAACAGGCCGCGCCATCAGCGGAGTGAGAACCAAGGGAAAAGGACCAGACGATGAAGAGCTTCAAGATCTCCTCGATCGCAAAGACCGCACTGTTCGCCACCGTTGCCGGCGCGCTTGCGCTGGGTCTGGCCGGCCCCGCCGAAGCATCCGCGGGTGGCCCCCTGTACGGCGACCCGACCGCTGCCGCCAAGTACTGGCGTCACCAGAACTACGACGACTGCGCCATCATGTCCAGCGCCGATGTGGTCGGCCAGATCACCGGCAAGCTGCCCTCCGAGCGGTCCATCATCAAGGTCGCCCAGGAGACCCCCAGCGTCGTGCACCCTGGTTCGATCTACCTCAAGCCCACCGACAAGAACGACCCGAACTCGGGCATGGGCACCATGCCACGTGACCTGCCGACGCTGTTGGCGCACTACGGAATTCACGCTACTTTCACCGACGCGGACACAGCCGCCAAGACGGGTATCGCCACGGGCATGGAGTCTCTCGAGCAGCTCCTGGGTAGCGGCCACGCGGTCATCGTCGGCCTCAACGCCGAGATGATCTGGAATCAGCCGGTCGACGGCCAAGCCCGCGCCGACCACGCGGTTGTGGTGACCGGTGTCGACACCGCGAAGGGCATCGTGCACCTCAACGACAGCGGCAGCCCGAAGGGCCGCGACGAGCAGATTCCGATGGCCGTCTTCGTCAAGGCCTGGGCCACCAGCCACAACTCAATGACGGTCACCCAGGAGACGCACAAGTGACGTAGCACGACCGCTGTTACTCGTCCCAAGGTGGGCAGCCATCCGGTTCAACACCGGTCCGGCTGCCCGCCTGTCGGTCAATTTTGCTGTAGGCCAGGCCATTCAGCCGGCCGTTACGCAAGCCGATCACTCCAAGGATTCATGGAGATAACGAAAAGGTCTACGTTGGAACCTTTTCTCAACGCCCCGCCACCGCGGAATGAGAAAAGGACAGACCATGAGCCGCAAGATCACCAGCGCCGCCAGGGCCGTCCTGCTGGCCTTGCTTAGCAGTGCGGCCGTCATCGCCATCGCCCTCGGCCTGGCGGCGCCGGCCGGAGCTTCTGCCGGCGGCATCACATACGGCGACCCCGCGGCGGCCGCCAAGTGGTGGCGCCTGCAGAAGTATGACGATTGCGCCATCATGGCCAGCGCCGAAGTAGTGGGTCAGATGACCGGCAGCGAACCTTCGGAGGCCGCCATCATCGGCGTGGCCCAGTCCACGCCCAGCGCCGTGCACCCCGGGTCGATTTACATCAAGCCTGCCGACACCAGGCACCCGAATTCGGGCAACGGGACCAGCCGGCTGGACGTTCCGACACTGCTGAAACACTACGGCGTCGGGGCAACGATTACCGACGAGAGCCGCGCTTCGAAGAACGGAATGGCCACCGGCATCGAGGCCCTCAAGGGGTACCTGGGCAGCGGCCGCGCGGTCATCGTCAGCCTCAACGCCGAAATGATCTGGGGTGAACCCATTGAACGCAAGGACGACGAGGGCAACCCGGTATCCGACCACGCTGTGGTGGTAACCGGGGTCGACACCGCCCACCGTGTCGTCCACCTCAACGACAGCGGCACATCCAAAGGTCGCGACGAGCAGATCCCGCTGGACCTGTTCACCAACGCGTGGGCCACCAGCCACTACTTCCTGATCGTCACCAGCGCAAAGGTCAAGTGAGCCCAGCCGCAACGTGTTCGGCTGAGACACAACCCAATTCGCAGAAACCGCCAACGATCTTCAAGATAGGGGCCGCAATTTTCGCAGCTTGACATGACCGACGTGGACAATTCATGTTGCCTAGCATCCGCGAACTTCGCCCCGCGATGCCTCAGAATGACAAGACACCCCTATAGACAAGACCCACAGGGACCAGGAAACAATGACGAGGAAAGGCGCCGTACTGGCACCTCGCTGTTCGGAAGGCATCGAAATGCCGCGGAGGACCCGGAATGGCTGATAGCGCGATGGTGGACACACGTCTCGAGTTCGGTGTGCTCGGACCGCTGGAAATGAACATTGACGGCATTCAGGTGCCGTTGGGCACTCCCAAACAGCGAGCGGTGCTGGCCACGTTGGTCATCAACCGCAATCGGCCCGTCGGAATCGACTCGCTGATCACCGCGCTCTGGGAGGAATGGCCACCGACTGGCGCGCGGGCGAGCATCCACTCCTACGTGTCCAATTTGCGCAAGCTCGTCAGCGGCTCCGGGGCGGACCCTCGGTTGGTGCTGGCCGCGGCACCGCCGGGTTACCGGCTCACCATCCCCGAGAACACCTGCGATCTGGGCCGGTTCATCACCCAGAAAACGGCGGGCGTGCGCGCCGCCGCCGATGGCAAGTTCGAACAGGCCAGCCATAATCTGACGCAGGCACTCAACGAGTGGCGTGGACCCGTCCTCGATGACCTGCGGGA
>JAVROZ010000213.1:0-3492 GCA_032162485.1 Mycobacterium sp. | reverse complement strand
GCCGACGCACACTCGATGAGCTCCTCGCTCTCGATGACCTCGAGGATGCGGCGGGCGCGCACCATGTCGGTCAGGTTGCCGCCCCAGGTGGAGTTGATGCGCGACGACACGGCGAACACGTTGTCTCCGACCTCGTCCACGCGGCCGCCGGCCATCACGCCGCAGACCTGGGCTTTCTTGCCGAACGCGACGATGTCCGGTTGCACGCCGAGCTGCTGGTAGGCCCACGCGGTGCCGGTCATACCGACGCCGGTCTGCACCTCGTCGAGCACGAAGAGCGCGTCGAACTCGCGGCACAGCACCTGCATCGCCCGGAGGAACTCCGGCCGGAAGTGGTTGTCGCCGCCCTCCCCCTGGATCGGCTCGGCGATGAAGCAGGCGACGTCGTGCGGGTTCGCCTCGAACGCGGCGCGGGCCGCGGCGAGGGCGGCCCGCTCGGCGGCGGCGACGTCGTCATGGCCGTTGATCGACGGCGACGGGATGCGCGGCCAGTCGAACTTCGGAAAGCGGGCGACCTTGTTCGGGTCGGTGTTGGTCAGAGACATCGTGTAGCCGCTGCGACCGTGGAAGGCGTGCTCCAAGTGCAACACCTTCGTGCCGAGCTCCGGGTCGATGCCGTGCGACTCGTTCCACCGGCTCTTCCAGTCGAAGGCGATCTTCAGCGCGTTCTCCACCGCGAGCGCGCCGCCGTCGATGAAGAACAGGTGCGGCAGCGCCGGGTCACCGAGCACCCGCGCGAAGGTCTCGACGAACCGCGCCATCGGGACGGTGTAGACGTCGGAGTTGCTCGGCTTGTTCACCGCGACGCGCGCCAGTTCGCCGAGGAACTCCTCGTCCTGGGCGAGCGCGGGATGGTTCATCCCGAGTGCGGACGACGCGAAGAAGGTGAAGAGGTCCAGGTATTCCGTGCCGTCCCGCCCGTCGACCAGGACCGAGCCCCGGGAACGGTCGAGATCCAGCACGAGGTCGTAGCCGTCGGCGAGCAGGTGCCGACCGATCGACGTATGAACTTCCGCGGCGGTGAGCCGCACGGGGGCAGCGCAGGTTACCGTCATAACCTGGCACTATACGGTAAATATTCCGTCAGGATCGACCCATTACCGGATAAATTCCTGTCAGCGTGGCGTATCCGCCGGCTGGGCCCGCCGTTCGAACGATGTCTGCAGCACGACGGTCGTCCGGGTGGCGACGTTGGCCCGGGTGCGGATCTCCCGGATCAACGTCTCGAGCGCGGTCGGTGACGCCACCCGGACGAAGAGCATGAAACTGAAGTCCCCGGCGACGGAGTGGCACGACGCGATCTCGCTCAGACCCTCGAGGGTTGCCGGGATCTCGTACTCATGGGCCGGGTCGAGCGGCGTCAACGAGATGAACGCGGCCAGTGGCTGGCCGACGGCTTCCGGGTCGACCTCCGCGACGTAGCCGCGGATCACACCGTCCGCCTCCAGCCGACGCACCCGCGCCTGCACCGCCGACAACGAGAGCCCGCTCGCCTCGGCGAGGCTCTTCAGCGTGGCGCGGCCGTCGGCCACCAACAGCGAGGTGAGCAGCATGTCCGTCGCATCGTCGAGCTGTCGAACCATGAGCCGAGAGCCTAGAGCGTGATCGCCGGGACGGTCGGCCGCGGCGTCCACGGTGCTACCGGGTGACGCAGCCGACCTGTGCGGGAACGCCCTGGTCGGGGACCGGCGGCTGTCCCTCCATCGCCCCCAACAGGTTGACCGCTCCCGGGGCGACCTCGACGCAGCCCGCCCGGGGGGTCCCTGAGATCGCCGTGGCATGGGGGTTGGAGTAGGAGAGCGCCAGCGTCACCAGCAGTGCACCGAGGAGGATCGGAGCGGCCCGGCGCGGCGACCAACGGTCCGGCGACGGCGCCGGGATGTCGCGCGGTGTCTGGCCAGAATATTTGATCAGCATGGGGCCAAAGTTACGCAGCGGGGCGCAAGCGCTTGGACGTGCGAAGGCAAACGCTCGGCAAGATCTGCCCGCGATCCCGCGCGAGGGGCCGCCGGGCGATCGCCGGCACGCTCACCCGATCCGGAGGACGCGCACCCCGAGCGCACCGGACATGGCTCTGCGCGTGCACGCATTCACGATCAAATTGGACGCTTGCTAACTGGCGGATTGCCGTCACCTTAACCTGCGCATGGAAGCTTGAGATAGACGTTGTGAACCTCCGGGCACCGCCCGCCCGCACTTGCGAAAGGCTGGTATGAGTAAGCTCCCGATCGTCGCTGTGACCTTCTGGATCATGAAGATCATCGCTACCACTCTCGGTGAGACTGGCGCCGACATGGTGTCGCAAACTCTCAATCTCGGGTATCTCAGCAGCACTTTCCTGTTCCTTGCCCTGTTCGCGGTCAGCCTGATAGCCCAGCTGCGCGCAAAGCGATACCACCCGGCGATATTCTGGGCAGTGATCCTCACCACGAGCACGGCCGGCACGACCATGTCCGACTTCATGAACCGGACGGCGGGCCTTGGCTACCTGGGCGGCGCACTGGTTCTGACCGCGTGCCTCGTCATCGTGTTCATTGTCTGGAAAGCCAGTGGTCAGACGATGAACGTCGAGCGAATCAGCACGTTCCGGGGCGAGGTGCTTTACTGGATCGCAACCTTGGTCTCGAACACCTTGGGCACCTCGAGCGGCGACCTGTTGGCCCACAACACCGGGATCGGATTCGTCACCAGCACGGTTCTGCTCACCGCGGCGCTCGCGCTGATTGTTGCCGCGCACTACCTGACCCCGATATCGGGGACTCTCCTGTTCTGGGTTGCGTATGTGCTCACGCGCCCGTTCGGCGCCAATGCTGGCAATACGCTGACAAAGACCCACGACGAAGGCGGAGTGGGCCTGGGTACATTCGGGGCGTCCGGACTGTTGTTCGGAGTGCTCATAGCGCTGGTCATCTACCAGACGGTGTCACACCGCAGGCAGACCCGCGAAATCCCCGAGTCGGTGGGCACGTTGTCCGAATAACCTGCCTGACCGTCCGCGCGTGTCGCCGATCCCATCGACTCGGCGGCACGCGGTCAGCTAGTTGCCGCCGCTGTCGCTGTCGTCGCTGTCGTGGTGCCCGTGATGGCCACTGCCGCTGCCACCGTCGCTGTCGCTGTCGCCGCTGTCGCCGCTGTCGTCCTTGTAGGTCCCCATGTCGGCGGGCTGGGCGGGGATGTTGCACTTCTGGTTGGCGAAGATCGGACCGGCCATCACCGGCAGGTTGTCCGGCGGGTCGACCTGGGCCGCCACCCTGCCGGTGAAGGTGTTCTCGCAGTCATCGGTCGCTTGCTTGGTGCCGTCCTGGCCACCGATCCACATGTCCAGGTGCGTATCGGTACCCGCCGGCTGCTTCGCCGCACCGGAATCCTCCACGATCACATACCGCTGCACCGTCGGCAGATAGAACTTCGTCCCCGGCTGCCACGCCATCTTGCCCTCATGGCCAGGCACCGCCACCGTGATCGGGTCCGCGAACGTACCCTGCCCATCCG
>JAVROZ010000212.1:0-2775 GCA_032162485.1 Mycobacterium sp. | reverse complement strand
GGTGCTCCGGGGTGGTCTGCCCGATGGCTCTTCCCTGCGGGGGCGTTGCGGGGAGAATGCCTGGATGGATGGCATTAGAGGTGACTTCCTGGCCGTGTCCCGGATCGCCGCCGAGTTGCTGCGCGAGCCGCGGCTGAGGACGGTCTGGGGTGAGCCGAGTGCGCTGGCAGAGTTCAGCGCTGGTGGACTCGCCGGGCATCTCGCCTTTCAGGTGCTGGCGATTCCGCAGATCGTCCGGGAACCGATCCCGGCGGAGCCGACGATCACGCTCCTCGACCACTACGCGCGCGTCCAATGGATCGACGCGAAGCTGGACGACGAGATCAGTGTCCGGATCCGCGCCGGCGGCGATCAACTCGCCACCGACGGACCTCAGGCGCTCACCGAGCAGCTCGACGCCGCGATCCTCCAGCTGGAGAGCGACCTGTCGACGACCCCCGACCGCGCAGTACGGATCTCGTTGTGGGGTCCTTGGTCGCTGATGCTGGAAGACATGCTCGTCACCCGGATGATGGAACTCGCCGTGCACTCCGACGACCTGGCCGTGAGCATCGGCGTACCGACTCCTGCTTTTCCAGACAGCGCGATGCAGGTGGTGATCGATCTGCTGACCAGGTTGGCCTTGCGGCGCCACGGCCAGATCCCGGTACTGCGGGCGCTCAGCCGCTCCGAGCGTTCCCCCGCGTCGATCGCCGCGTTCTGACGGGCTACTCTTCACCCCGCGCCATCCGCCTGATTCCGAGGAGCACGGAATGCCGAAGTACCGCCGCTTGGTCATCAAACTCTCCGGCCAGGCGATCGCCGGTTCGGCCGGGTTCGGGTTCGACAAGGAGCGGCTGAACCACCTCGCGCGTGAGGTCATCGCCGCGCGCGACACGGGCGTCGAGGTCGCCGTCGTCGTCGGCGGTGGGAACGTCTTCCGGGGGAACCGCGCCGAGGACTGGGGCATCGACCGGGTCGAGGCGGACAACATCGGGATGCTCGGCACGGTCATCAACGCCGTCCTGCTGCGCGGGAAGCTGCACGAGCTCGGCGAATCCGACGTACGGCTGATGACCGCGCTCCCGATCAACAACCTCGCCGAGCCGTACATCCGGCTGCGCGCCCTCCGGCACCTGGTGAAGGGCTCGATCGTCCTACTCGGCTGCGGCAACGGCCAGCCGTTCACCACCACCGACTACCCCGCAGTGCAACGAGCCGTCGAACTCGACGCCGACGCCCTGCTTGTGGCGAAGAACGGCGCCGATGGTGTCTACGACGCGGACCCCAACAAGGTCCCCACTGCCCGTCGCTTCGACCACCTCACCTACCAGCAGGTGATCGACAAGGGCCTCGGCGTGATGGACCAGGCGGCCTTCATCCTCGCCCGCGACCACCACCTTCCCCTGCACGTCTTTGACATCGACCGCCCCGGTGCCGCAGCCGCCATCACCACCGGCTCCCCCATCGGCACCACCATCAGCTGAACCCTCTCGTGAACGCACTCCGATGGCTCGGCGCCCCAGTAACCGAAGCCGGCATCACGGAGCGCCGCTTCGACCTCCTCCGATCGGGCACCGTCGTACCGGGCATCCTGTGGCGACCCGAGCATCCTCAGAGAACGCTTCCTCTTGTTCTCCTCGGACACGGAGGCAGCGGACACAAACGAGCTGACCGCCAACTACAGCTGGCCCGACGCTTCGCCGAATCGCAAATCGCAGCAGTCGCCATCGACGGCCCGTACCACGGCGACCGACTAAGCGAACCGCTCGACAGCCGCCAATACCAGCAGCAGATGGCAGCTACCGGCGTAGACACAGTCACCGACAGCATGGTGGACGACTGGTTCGCAGTGCTGGATGCCATCGGTTCCCAGAACCTGATCGACACCAACCGAGTTGCCTACCTAGGCCTCTCAATGGGCACCCGCTTCGGGCTACCTTTCGTCGCCGCAGCAGGCCCCCGCCTGCGTTGCGCAGTACTAGGCAAGTACGGCCTGCAACAACCACAGTCCATGCCCGCGGCAATAGACATGTCTCCGCGCTTCACCCGAGACGCGCCGCGGATCACCATTCCACTGCTCTTCCACGTGCAGTGGGATGACGAACTCTTCCCGCGCCCCGGACAGCTCAACTTGTTCGACCTACTTGGCTCCCCCGACAAACAACTCCTCACCTTCCCCGGCCCGCACGGCCACACACCCCCCACAGCAATCACCACCTGGCACGAGTTCGTCTGTCGACGCCTGGAGCTGTGACTGGGCAGCGGAAAATGTGTTGTTGGGGTTTGGGTTGGTCTGTTGTACTCGGTTGGTATCCAGTTGATCAGCCCTAAGGAGCGCAGTCGTGCGATCTCACTTCATGTCCAACCAGAGAGGCGAGTTCATCTGTTCAAGGGACATGGAGATCGGTGCGAACACTCAATTTGGGGATTTTGGCGCATGTCGACGCCGGTAAGACGAGTCTGACCGAGCGGCTGCTGTTTGCGGCTGGGGTCATCGACGAGGTCGGGAGCGTTGACGACGGGAGTACGCAGACCGATTCGCTGGCGTTGGAGCGGCAGCGTGGGATCACGATCAAGTCTGCTGTGGTGTCGTTCGCGATCGAGGATGTGACGGTCAATCTGATCGATACGCCCGGTCATCCGGACTTCATTGCCGAGGTGGAGCGGGCGCTGGGCGTGCTCGATGGTGCTGTGCTGGTGGTTTCTGCCGTTGAAGGTGTGCAGGCGCAGACGCGGGTGTTGATGCGGACGTTGCAGCGGTTGCGGATTCCGACGTTGATCTTCGTCAACAAG
>JAVROZ010000211.1:0-5969 GCA_032162485.1 Mycobacterium sp. | reverse complement strand
AGTACTTCGGGGCCGGCCAGGCCGAAAACAAGCGGTGCGCCCTGAGCGAAACCGGCTCAGAGGTGGCGGCGGAATCCGTCCGCGTCTGACGTCGCCTCATTGAGCGAGGCGTCGGCGTACCCGCGGCAGTAGTCCCACGTCACGTAGGCGTCCGGTTCGGGGTCGTAGGCCGGCTCGTGCGGGCGGACGGTGCCGTCGATCAGCAGCTGCAGCAGATTGGCGCGCAGCATGTCCCAGTCGTGGTAGTGGTCCTGCTGGCACTCGTCACAGCACACCACAAGTCCACGAATTCCCTTGTGCGCCAATAGTGCTTCGTAAACCGCCAGATCGGCCAGGTCGGCCTCGACAGCCAGCCGCTCTTGCTGATCGAGGGGCTGACCCGGCTCTACGGCCTCCAGCGCCGCCGACGGGTCGCAGGGGTCGTCGGCGAAAGGATCAGGCGGCAAGCCCGGCGGGAGGTGGTCACGCACTCCCACAGCCTACGCAGGCAGGCAGCGATAACGCCAGAAATTGCCCAGGCGCGCCGTTACGCGCTCGTTTCGGGTGCGCGCCACGCAGAAGCTGCGGGCCGGGAGGTCTCCGGGAGCCGATAGGATGAACTGTCTTACCCGAGCATGCATCTGGAGGGCTCACCGATGTCCCGTGGCATGTCCCACCTCGAAGACAGCTCCGACCTGGTCGGCAGCCCCTACGTGCGCGACGCTCCTCTCACGGACCTGGCCGGTGACCCGGTGCCGACCGGTGGCGATGACCCGCACAAGATCGCGATGCTCGGTCTGACCTTCGACGATGTCCTACTGCTGCCCGCTGCCTCCGACGTGGTGCCTGCCACCGCGGACACCTCCAGTCAGCTCACCAGGCGAATCAGGCTGAAGGTGCCGCTGGTCAGCTCGGCGATGGACACCGTCACCGAGTCCCGGATGGCGATCGCGATGGCACGGTCGGGCGGCATGGGCGTGCTGCACCGCAACCTGCCCGTCGCCGAGCAGGCCGGCCAGGTGGAGATGGTGAAGCGGTCCGAGGCCGGCATGGTCACCGATCCGGTCACCTGCCGCCCGGACAACACCTTGGCCCAGGTCGACGCGCTGTGCGCTCGCTTCCGGATTTCTGGACTGCCAGTCGTCGACGACGACGGAGCGCTGGTCGGCATCATCACCAACCGGGATATGCGGTTCGAGGTCGACCAGTCCAGGCAAGTCGCCGAGGTGATGACCAAATCCCCGCTGATCACCGCCCAGGAGGGCGTCACAGCATCGGCGGCCCTCGGCCTGCTGCGCCGCAACAAGATCGAGAAGCTGCCCATCGTGGACGGTCACGGCCGGCTGACCGGACTGATCACCGTCAAGGACTTCGTCAAAACCGAGCAACATCCGCTGGCGACCAAGGACAAGGACGGCCGGCTGTTGGTGGGCGCGGCTGTCGGAGTCGGCGGCGACGCCTGGGTGCGCGCAATGATGCTGGTGGACGCCGGGGTCGACGTGCTGGTGGTCGATACCGCGCACGCGCACAACCGGCTGGTCCTCGACATGGTCAACAAACTCAAACTCGAGGTCGGCGACCGGGTCGATGTGGTCGGCGGCAACGTCGCCACCCGCTCGGCGGCCGCGGCTCTGGTCGACGCCGGCGCCGATGCGGTCAAGGTCGGGGTCGGGCCGGGTTCGATCTGCACCACCCGGGTGGTGGCCGGCGTCGGGGCACCTCAGATCACGGCGATCCTGGAGGCCGTCGCGGTGTGCCGGTCGAAAGGTGTGCCGGTGATTGCCGACGGTGGCCTGCAGTACTCCGGCGACATCGCCAAGGCATTGGCCGCGGGGGCGTCGACCGCCATGCTCGGCTCGCTGCTGGCCGGCACCGCGGAAGCGCCCGGTGACCTGATCTTCGTCAACGGCAAGCAGTACAAGAGCTACCGCGGTATGGGATCGCTCGGCGCCATGCAGGGTCGGGCGGGCGGCAAGTCCTACTCCAAGGACCGCTATTTCGCCGACGACGCGCTCTCCGAAGACAAGCTGGTGCCCGAGGGCATCGAGGGCCGGGTGCCGTTCCGCGGTCCGCTGGCCTCGGTGATCCATCAGCTGACCGGTGGCCTGCGCGCCGCGATGGGCTACACCGGAGCGCCATCGATCGAGGTGCTGCAGCAGGCGCAGTTCGTCCGGATCACCCCGGCGGGCCTCAAGGAGAGCCATCCGCACGACGTGGCCATGACCGTCGAAGCGCCCAACTACTACGCACGCTGAATCGAACCCGACATGGTCGAGATCGGCATGGGGCGCAACGCCCGCCGCACCTACGAGCTCAGTGAAGTCAGTATTGTGCCGTCGCGCCGTACCCGGTCCTCGCAGGACGTCTCCACCGCGTGGCAGCTGGATGCCTATCGGTTCGAGATCCCGGTATTGGCTCACCCGACCGACGCCCTGGTGTCGCCGGAGTTCGCGATCGAGCTCGGCCGGCTCGGCGGGCTGGGTGTGCTCAACGGCGAAGGCCTGATCGGCCGGCACGCCAACGTCGAAGCCAAGATCGCGCAGCTTTTAGAAGCTGCCACCAAGGAGCCGGAACCCTCGGCGGCGATCCGACTGCTGCAGGAGCTGCATGCGGCACCGCTCAACCCCGATCTGCTCGGCGCCGCGGTGGCCCGCATCAGCGAGGCCGGTGTGACCACCGCGGTGCGGCTCAGTCCGCAGAATGCCCAGGCGCTGACGCCGGTGCTGCTAGCTGCAGGCATCGACCTGCTGGTCATCCAGGGCACGATCATCTCCGCGGAGCGGGTGGCCAGCGATGGCGAGCCGCTCAATCTCAAGACGTTCATCTCCGAACTCGACATCCCCGTGGTCGCCGGCGGGGTTCTCGACCACCGCACCGCTTTGCACCTGATGCGCACCGGTGCCGCCGGCGTCATCGTCGGTTACGGCTCCACCAGGGGGGTGACCACCTCCGACGAGGTACTGGGCATCAGCGTGCCGATGGCGACTGCCATCGCCGATGCCGCCGCCGCGCGGCGCGAATACCTCGACGAGACCGGCGGCCGCTACGTGCACGTGCTGGCCGACGGCGACATCCATACGTCCGGCGAGCTCGCAAAAGCCATCGCCTGCGGTGCCGACGCGGTGGTGCTGGGCACCCCACTGGCCGAAAGCGCCGAGGCGCTCGGTGACGGCTGGTTCTGGCCGACCGCGGCGGCGCACCCGTCGTTGCCACGTGGGGCGTTGCTGCAGATCGCCGTCGGTGAGCGGCCGTCGTTGGAGCGCGTCCTCAACGGGCCGTCCGACGACCCGTTCGGCACCCTGAATCTGGTCGGCGGCCTGCGCCGCGCGATGGCCAAGGCCGGGTATTGCGACCTCAAGGAATTCCAGAAGGTCGGCCTGACCGTCGCAAGCTGAGTTCGCTGCGCAGGTTGCGGGGTAGGTGTTTGTGACCCGCCGGTAAGAGCCCATACTGGTCGAATGCAGCAGCCGGATTACGACGTCCTGATTATCGGTTCGGGTTTCGGGGGCAGCGTCAGCGCGCTCCGACTCACGGAAAAGGGCTACAAGGTCGGCGTGCTGGAAGCCGGCATGCGCTACGCCGACGACGAGTTCGCCAAGACTTCCTGGGACCTGCGCAAGTTTCTGTGGGCGCCCAAGCTGGGTTGCTACGGCATCCAGCGGATCCATCCGCTGAAGAACGTGATGATTCTGGCCGGAGCCGGCGTGGGCGGCGGCTCGCTGAACTACGCCAACACCCTGTACATCCCGAACGACCCGTTCTTCAACGACCCGCAGTGGCGCGACATCACCGACTGGCGCTCGGAACTGATGCCCCACTACGAGCAGGCGCAGCGGATGCTGGGCGTGGTCTACAACCCGACCTTCACCGACGCCGACCGCATCGTCAAAGAGGTCGCCGATGAGATGGGCTGCGGCGACACCTTCGTGCCGACCCCGGTGGGCGTGTTCTTTGGACCCGACGGCACCAAGACGCCCGGGAAGACCGTGCCCGACCCATACTTCGGTGGTGCGGGGCCCGCGCGCACCGGCTGCCTGGAGTGCGGGTGCTGCATGACGGGCTGCCGCTTCGGCGCCAAGAACACGCTGCTGAAGAATTACCTTGGCCTCGCCGAATCGGCTGGCGCAGAGATCATTCCGATGACGACGGTGAAGAAGTTCGAGCAGCGCGCCGACGGGGTGTGGGAGATCCACACCGTCCGTACCGGCAGCTGGGTACGCCGAAGCCGCCGGACTTTCACCGCCAACCACCTGATTCTCGCCGCGGGCACCTGGGGTACGCAGCATCTGCTGTTCAACATGCGCGACAAGGGCAAGCTGCCCAAACTGTCCGATCGCCTCGGCGTGCTCACCCGGACGAACTCCGAATCAATCGTGGGTGCCGGGCGGCTGACGGTCTCGAATGATCTGGACCTTACCCACGGCGTGGCGATCACTTCCTCGATTCATCCGACGTCGGACACCCACGTCGAACCGGTCCGCTACGGCAAGGGCTCCAACGCGATGGGGCTGTTGCAGACGCTGATGACCGACGGCTCGGGGCCCGAGGGCAGCGACGTGCCGCGCTGGAGGCAGCTATTCAATCAAGCCCGCGAAGACCCGAACAGCATGATGCGTCTGTTGAATCCCCGCCAGTGGAGCGAGCGCACCATGATCGCCCTGGTCATGCAGAACCTGGACAACTCGATTACCACCTTCACCAAGCGCGGCAAACTCGGCATCCGCTGGTACACCAGCAAGCAAGGCCATGGCGAGCCCAATCCGTCGTGGATTCCAGTTGGCAACGAGGTCACCCGCCGGATTGCCGAAAAGATCGACGGAGTGGCCGGCGGCACCTGGGGCGAATTGTTCAACATTCCGCTGACCGCGCACTTCCTGGGCGGTGCGGCGATCGGCGACAGTCCCGAAACCGGCGTCATCGACCCCTACCACCGGGCGTACGGCTACCCGAATCTGTACGTGGTGGACGGGGCCGCGATCTCGGCCAACCTGGGCGTCAACCCCTCGCTGTCCATCACCGCGCAGGCCGAGCGGGCCGCCTCGCTATGGCCCAACAAGGGCCAAGACGATCTGCGGCCCAAGCAGGGCGAGGCATACCGCCGGCTGGACCCGATCGAGCCCGAGCACCCGGTGGTGCCGGCCGACGCGCCAGGTGCGCTGCGGCGGTTACCGATGGAGGAGATCGCGCCCAGCGCTGAGGTCATCGAATCGGCGTAACCCGCTAGCCGGCCAGAGCCAGCGGGGCGCCGCTGACCATTCGGCTGTGCTGGCCGTGCACGTCGACGGGGACATCGCCCATCAGGGTGACCCGGTGCATGAGGCGATACTGGTCGTCGTAGTCGTCGACCGCGCGGTGTTGAGTTGCCCGGTTGTCCCATATGGCCACGTCGCCCGACTGCCAGTTCCATCGAATAGTATTCTCCGGCACCGTGATTCGTCGTTGTAGAAGTTGGAATAACGCACTGGATTCCTGGCTGTCCAGGCCGACGAAGCTGCGCACGAAGTCGCCGGTCACCAGCGTGCGCTCACTGGTTTCCGGGTGCACCCGCACCACGGGATGTTCGGTGCGGAAGTCGGGCTTCTCGAACGCCCGGCGGAACGCGCGCTGCAGGTCCGTCGTCGATTCGGTGTCGTGCGCGGTGATGTAGTCGTAGCGGTTGGTGTGCAGCGCCCACATGTTGTCGACGAGACACCGCAACGGCAGTAGTCAGTTGACTACGTCGGTTACCGTAGGCGGATGACTACACGGTCGGCAGGCGTGTCGCGCGGCCCGATTCCCACCGGGCGGGAAGAGGTGGCGGCGGCGGTCCTGCAGGCCGCCGCCGATCTGTTCGCCGAGCGCGGGCCGGCCGCTACGTCGATCCGCGACATCGCCGCTCGATCAAAGGTCAATCACGGCTTGGTGTTTCGTCACTTCGGCACGAAGGAGCAGCTGGTCGGTGCGGTGCTTGATTACCTCGGCACCAACCTGACCGGCCTGCTGCAGTCCGC
>JAVROZ010000210.1:0-2522 GCA_032162485.1 Mycobacterium sp. | reverse complement strand
CGGTGAGAGAACGATTCATCTGCCCCCGTCGGACTGGGCCGCCAAACGCTTCTTCGGCCGCGCAGAACGACGGCTCTGGCTGAACCCCGAAAGCGAGCATCGAAGCGGCGGAACCGCCAAATGCGATCCGATCGCTCGAAGCGAGGTCGTCATCCCTGGAACGCGGCTATTTGTCTGTTGCGCGCTCACGCGACTTAGCCGCATCTCCCAGGGCATGCTCGAGTCGTGTTAGTCGGCGGGCGGCCTCCGGGTTTTCTTGCAGCGCCACCGGGGTCGATCGCGTCGTCTCGATCATTTTGCAAGTCGTTGGCAGTCTTTCTTGGTCAACTGGATTCCCGCGATGTCGGATGCGGCGAGCACCGAGGCAAGTGCTGCAAAATCGTGGCAGTGTCGGTCGAGCCCCGTCCCTGTTGTTTCGGTTCGTGCCGCAGCCTTCAAGATCATGGCGCTGAGGGGCACCGGACGCGGCACGTGGCCGGACCGTTCGCCGACGACAACTGCTACCACCTCGGACCGGGCCAACGCCTGGGTTCCGCCCGGAGCCGCAACCGTCGGGAATCCGCTGGCGCTCTTGCGCGCCTCCGTTCGCGCGCCAGTTCCTTCTGGAATCAGCACGTCGATAACGGCATCATCGCGCTTCCAACGGTGCTGGACCCCGTCGCTGTTTGGTTCTGGCTCGAAGTCGAGGTTCAGCAATGCCGACGTAACCGCGCCGAGAACGTCGGGCACTCGAGCGTTGACGACGGCGTCTGCGTCGCTCGTAGGGCGCTGAGGCGAATAACCTCGTTCCGCGCAGTGCAGGTGGACGAGCTGTCCGCCGATTAGTGTCCAGCCGTCGGGCTGCAGTTCATAGAGATCCAGCAGGCTGTGCCATGCGGCCTGCTGTGCGTGGTCCATTGCGGGCATGAGGATCATCGCTGTCAAACCCCCGCGCCGATCGCCTCGTTGAGCAGCTCGTGGGCTCGCCGACGCTCCCTCGGGCCCTCGTGTTCAGCCAAGTCCGCTGCGAGCAACAGCACTCCGAACCGCGAGGGGAGAGCTGGCACTATGTGGACGAACACGTTCGGACTATCGTCGATCGACGGTCGTTCGAGCCAATGGTCCGCAGCGACTGCATTGATGTCTCCAGCGGCGATATATCCCTCTGCCACTCGCGGATCACTCATACCTGAGTCAGGGTGACTGAGTCCGGAGGGCAGGAGACGATCGTCGTCACGCAGCGACGGCAGGTCTGCCATTGCTGCTTTGTAGACACGTCGCTCGCCCCGGTTACGTAGCCACGACAGGATGGCGTCGTGGTCCTCGCGGGCGATCGCTGCTGACAATCGGGCGACGGCACGGTGGCGGGATGCCGGACTAATCTTCTTCGCCTCATCGACTAGGTCCTGCGACAGCAGGTCGATCTTGGGCAGGTCGATCTTGGGCAGCTCGATCTTGGGCAGCTCGAGGTGCGCAGCACGCTGTAACTCAAGCAACGAGTACCACACAGACTCCGGGTGAACCGGCCGGCCTCTCTGCGGTCGCTCAGCAGATCCAGACGAGGCAAGATCGACGAGCCAGCGCCCGCCCACTTTCTCTGCAACTAGCGAGCCCTCGTCGATCCGCTGGCGTATGCGAGCGACGGACACCCCGAGTTCTGCGGCTGCTTCAGGCACCGACATCTTTGCCATGGTGATAATCCTGGCGACATCTAAAAGATTATGAAACCGAGGCCGTCTCAGGCACAACCTGGCAACTGGCCTGACGTTACCGTGTCGCACGCTTTGGGCTCGGGCGTAGCAACGCGACCTGTGCAACCGCTCGATGACTGCTCACGATCATCAGGCGAGCTCGTTGCGCCATAACAGCTCATCGGCGCGATCAGCTCGTTGCATGGAGGTGCTCGATATCGAGTCTCAATCAGACGGCTACGCGCGCGAAACGCGCTGTCCGCGGCCGGTGCCGCCGCACGCGTAGGTCTGGTCGTCGGCCTGGCTTATGCGACGCTGTCCCTCGTGGAAGGGCGACACGCAGACGAGTCTCCGCCTCCCGCCGTCGACGACAGGGCGCTATCCGGTGGTGAGCGTTTCGTGGGCGGGGCCACGGCCGTTGCGACGTCGCGCGCCGGCCAGCGCGGCCGCGCCGCCGGCGACTGCCGCGAGGCCGGCGATGAGAAGACCAGTAATCGGTGCGCCGGTGTTGGCCAGGACAGGCGTGGTCACGGGCGATGCCGCCACGACCGGCGCAATGGCCACGACCGGGACGGCCGGTGCTGTGGGTGAGACGGGGACGGCCGGTGCTGTGGGTGAGACGGCTGGCCCGGTCGCCGACAGGGAGGACCCCACGGCGTTTACAGCCACGACCGAGAACGAATAGGTGTGGCCGTTCGTCAGCCCGGTGACCGTGATTGGCGATGCGGTGCCGCTGACGAGGATCGGAGCGGCGGTGGTGTCGGTCGTGTCTGTGGCGGTGACCGTGTAGCCGGTGATCGGCGAGCCGCCGTCGCTCGCCGGTGCGGTGAACGACACTGTCGCCTGCCCGTT